>JAEOUJ010000259.1 GCA_016839405.1 Candidatus Gerdarchaeota archaeon
AAAGCTAATGAGTATCATGTAAATAGTTTTACAGACTTTGAATTATATACTGACAATGACTTAGTAGATAGTTACAATTATGGGGATTATATAGAATTCAAATATATTATGGAAAATACAGAAGTAACTCAATATGAACAATATCTATTAACATTAGATAATGAAAGAGGATGTTCGGATTTTACATTAAAAACGAGATTTTCATATAACGCAGCTAATTATGTTGATAGATTGACTTTTAGAATTTTTGTTGGTAGTTATTATTTAGAAAATGATAATTATGTGAGTGTTAATCCATTGGGAAGTGGTAGTCAAAAATCAATAATAGTTGGTGGTGGTATATGGGATGCTTGGGTAGCAAGTACAGGTAAACATGTAGCAATTGCTTTTCCAGATAATATCAAAGATAGACAAGAAACTGAATACAATTCACTTGATGGTATAGGAGAAATAGAAGTAACACTGCAAAGATATGGTTCAAATGTAATAGCAAAAATCAATGATACAAAAGATGATTCTCTACAAATTGATTATTCATGGTTTAATGGTTTGGATAGACAAGTAAATTATATTTTATTAGAATTCTATTCTGTAGGATTAGCTTCAAATGTTTCCTTAGAAGTTATGTCTATTGATGGTACGTTTCTTATAGGTGAAATTATAACATTAATTTTTCCTGGTTTTTCAATTCAAACATCAATTATATCTTTAATATCCATTTTAGGATTAACATGGATCTATTTTTCCAGAAATAAAAATAAGAAAATTGAAGTTAAAATATAAAACTTCAATTTTATTTTTTCTTCATCATGTATTCATGCATTGCTTTAGCAGCAGTTCGACCAGCGCCCATAGCTAAAATAACAGTAGCAGCACCTGTGACAATATCTCCACCAGCAAAAACTCCAGGGATAGATGTAGCTCCAGTTTCTTCATCTACAATAACTCCACCCCATCTATGAGTTTCTAATCCAGAAGTATTTCTTGGAACTAATGGATTTGGTCTTTGGCCAATAGCAATAATTAGAGTATCACAATCCAAATCAAAACAAGCACCTTCAATTGGAACAGGTCTGCATCGTCCTGATTCATCAGGTTCACCTAATTCACATTCTTGACATTCTAGACCAGTGACATTGTTATTCTCATCACCCATTATGGCTAGTGGACTTGAAAGGCAATGGAATTCAACACCTTCTTCTTGAGCATGGTGAATTTCTTCATCTCTAGCTGGTGCTTCAGCAATTGATCTTCTATAAACAATATAGGATTTTTCAGCACCAAGCCTTAAAGCAGTTCGTGCACAATCCATAGCAACATTACCAGCACCTATTGTTATGACTCTATTACCAAGATTAACAGGTGTATCGGATCCCTCTGGAAATTTATATGCTTCCATAAGATTTGATCGAGTAAGGAATTCATTGGCAAAATAAACACCATTTAAGCTTTCACCAGGAATACCTAAATATCTTGGCAAACCAGCGCCAGTGCCTATGAAAATTGAATCATAATCCATTTCAAAAAGATCATCAATAGAATAAGTTAAACCTATAACTTTGTTATATTTAATTTCAACACCCATCTGCTCAAGAGTCTTTAACTCCTCAGAGAGTAATTTTTTAGGTAATCTGAATTCAGGGATACCATAAATAAGAACACCACCAGCCTTATGAAATGCTTCAAAAATAGTTACCTTATGACCAAAACGTGCTAATTCAGCAGCAGCAACAATACCAGCTGGACCAGAACCAATAACAGCCGCTTTCTTGCCGGTTGATTTAGCAATTTTTGGTGTTTCTCTGCCATGTTCATATTCCCAATCTGCAAGGAATCGCTCGAGTCGACCAATACCGACTGGATCCCAACCTTCTTTCTTGCCCATTAAACAAGCAGCTTCACACTGTGCTTCTTGTGGGCAAACTCTACCACAAATTGCTGGGAGAATATTAGTTTCTTTTATGATGTTAATACCTGTACGGAAATCCTTCTCAAGAATTGCTTCAATAAAACCAGGTATATTAATATCAACAGGACAACCTTCAATACAATAGGGTCGACGGCAATGAAGACAACGCTCTGCTTCCATAAGAGCCTCTTCTTCATTATACCCAAAGGGTACTTCTAGGTAATTTTTAATGCGCTCTAAAGGCTTTTGTTCCCTCATAGGAGTTTTCTTGGGAGTCTTATCAGAACGTTTGTGTACTTTTTTCACAAGATCTTCGGTCATTTTTTCTTTCCTCCACAACATTCTTTATTATAAAGCTCTAAGGATTCAATTTCATATTTCTTATATTGATCTAAACGTTGAATCAATTCATCAAAATCAACTTTATGAGCATCAAACTCAGGGCCATCAACACAAGCAAATTGGAGTTTACCATCAATTGTAACTCTACAAGCTCCGCACATCCCTGTTCCATCAACCATAATTGGATTTAAACTAGCTATTGTTGGTATCTCATATTTCTTTGTAATATTTGACACAAATTTCATCATTATTGTTGGTCCTACAGTGAATATTAGATCGAATTTTTGACCTTTTTTTGCTAGCTCTTGTATTTTTTGTTCCAATAAATGAGTTGTAAAACCTTTCATACCACGTGAGCCATCATCTGTACAATAGTTCATTTCTGTGCAATATTGCGACATTTCTTCTTCCCATACAAGTAGGTCTTCTGTACGCGCGCCAACAATACCAATGACTTCATTTCCCGCATCACGTAATTCTTTGGCAACTAAATTAGCTAATGGAATGCCTAATCCTCCTGAAACTATTCCAACACGGCCATATTTTTCTATATGCGTTGGTGTTCCAAGAGGACCTACTAGGTCATTGATAAAATCGCCTTTTTCATATGTTGATAATAATTTTGTTGATTTTCCTATAACTTGGATTATACAAGTGATTGTTCCTTTCTTTCTGTCATATTCTGCTACAGTTATGGGGATTCTTTCTGCTCCTTCTCTTGCTCTAAACACAAGAAAATTCCCTGCCTTAATCTTCTTTGCTATATCTGGAGCTTTTACCTCAATCAGGAATATGACTTCATGTAACCATTCTTTACGTACCACTTCATACATGTTTGGAATTCCTCGAGTACCATTTAATGGGTCGCGAGAATCTTAAAATTAGTTTATTAAAAATGTTATGATTTCGCTGTATAATGAATTGAAAATTAAAATAAATAAAGAAAAGGGGTTGTGGGCATAAGCCCAACAAAAATAATTTTATATTACACCTTGTGCAAGCATTGCTTTTGCTACTTTCAAGAATCCTGCGATATTGGCACCAATAACATAATTGCCTGGCTTACCAAAATCTTCAGCTGTCTTGTAAGCAGTAGCATGGATATTGATCATGATTTTATGAAGTCTATCTAAAACTTCATCTTTTGTCCAAGCTAATCTTAAACTATTTTGGGACATTTCAAGACCTGAGGTAGCTACACCACCAGCATTAGCTGCTTTTCCTGGACCAAATGAAATTCCTTTCTCAATGAATAAGTCAACACCTTCTGGAACAGTTGGCATGTTTGCACCTTCGCTAACTGCTATACAACCATTCTTAACTAGTGCTTTAGCTTCATCTAAATCGACTTCATTTTGTGTTGCACTTGGGAAAGCAACATCAACTTCTGGATAGTACCATGGACTCTTAATGTCTTTATGTTCATTGTAAGTGTAATATTCTACACCTTTGTACTTCTCTGCGTATTCTTTGATTCTTCCACGTTTGACATTCTTTAAGTGCATGACGTATTCTAATTTCTTATTATCAATACCTGCTTTATCAACAATGAAACCTGTTGAATCAGAAAGTGTGATGCATTTACCACCTAATTTGTTAACATTCTCAACAGTAAATTGAGCTACATTTCCAGAACCAGAAACTAAACAGGTCTTATCTTTTAGACCAGCTTTATCTCCTCTTGCTTTGATCATTTCTTCAGCAAACCAGACCGCACCATAACCAGTTGCTTCTGGTCTACCAAGAGAACCACCATACTCAGGTGCTTTTCCGGTTAGCACACCATGAAATATATTTTTGATTTTGCGATATTGACCAAACAAAAAGCCAATTTCTCGTGCACCAACACCAATATCTCCTGCAGGTACATCCAAATCAGCATCAATATATCTATATAGTTCATTCATAAAAGATTGACAGAATCTCATTACTTCGCCATCAGATTTTCCTTTAGGATCGAAGTCAGAACCACCTTTACCACCACCCATAGGTAAACCAGTTAGAGCGTTTTTGAAAACTTGTTCAAAAGCAAGGAATTTAAGAATACCATCATAAACTGAAGGATGGAATCTCAAACCGCCTTTAAAGGGGCCTATTGCGCCATTAAATTGAATACGGAAACCTCTGTTGACTTGAACTTTACCTTTATCATCCACCCATGGAACTCTAAAGATAATAACCCTTTCGGGTTCAACAATTCTTTCGACTATCCCAGCTTCGACAAATTCTGGATGTTTTTCTAATGCGGGTTCTATAGAATCCAGAACTTCTTTTACAGCTTGATGGAATTCGGGTTCATGAGCGTTGCGTTTCACAACTTGTTTATAGATTGGATCAGTAATCTTACCCATTTTAATAAAACCTCAATTGTAATTATTCGAGGATTAAATTTTTTTTATCTCTCTAGGAGACATTTAAGTCACTTCACGCTTGAAGTATGCTGTGTTTGGGATATTTTTCCCTTTAATAATTTTTTCCCAATATTGTCAATTAAAATTATTTTATCCAAAAATATACATGGAAACATTATGATTATTTTTCAAACAAGAAATTCACTTTTTACTAAAATTACTTTTTTTCTTAATTGAATTTTGAGCTTCTGATTCCCATTTCTCAATTGTTGGGAAAGCTATCCCTTTAGAGAATTTTTCAGTTTGTGTTTTAGTTATCTTTTTTTTCTTACTTTTTGAGAAGAAAATACTATACTGTTCTTGTAATTCATTTAAACAATACTCAGCAATATCAACAGGCATCTTTTTTTTCGTTATTAAAACATATTTGAAATCACCATTGCTTGAAAATGCAAAGAATATTTGTTTTTCTTGGAATTGAATATTAGATAAATTACCAGAATTTAAAGCAAGATCACAAAAATCACTAATGCTTGTAAGAAAGCCTGAAAGCAAAACTTCATCCCAATTAACTTCAGGTTGCTTTAGGACAAAAGTTGGCATACCACTGTTTGATATAGATATAAATCCCTCGATGAGTATTATCTCCACCACATATATTTCCTTATTAATTATTTTATTGTAATAGGAGATATTTAAAGATTTTAATTATGGAAAATTTCTATTCTATGATAATTCTTTTTTGAAAGCTTAATATATTGATTTGTTTATTTCATTAATGCTGGTGATACAGATAACTGTAGTTACTCAAGAAGATAGAACTTTCATTGGATTTATTGTAATTTGTATCATACTAACATCTTTAGTTTGGGTAGGTGATATTTTTTCTTGGTTTTGGGTTGGTAATGGATTTGTAATTGATATTATCATTGCTATAATAGCTATTGCCATAACAATTGCTACAGTTTTTCTTTATAGTAAATATAAAAAGAGAAAATTAACTGCTCAAAAAGGTATGCTGACAGATGATTCAATACAAACTCACCAACAATTTACTTGTTTCAATTGTGGAGAAGTTGTAAGCAATAAAGATCATTGTTCTCATTGTGGATCACCACTTCCCGTTTGTATAGTATGTTTTTCCGATTTTAATAAAGATGATATTATTGTACAATTGCCTTGTTGTTCTAATTATGCTCATGAAGAACATATAAAAAACTACCTTAATGTAAAAGGTATTTGTCCCAAATGTCAACAAGAGGTAAAAATAGAAAATTTAGAAAAAATCTCAATTTAATTTTATTTCTCTTGAGTTGTCATTATTTTAAATGATGCATGTTTTAATTTGTTTAATTTATTAATATTAATCACTAGTGCAGTCATTTGTTCAATAGTTCTTGAAAAAATCAATGGACCAGCATTTAGTACTCTTAATCCATTAATTTTAGCTAGTATTCCTTTAAGTGTCTCCTTTGCTTCTTCATTATTTGAAGTTAAGAAAACATCAACATCTAATGGATATTTTAAATTGTTCAATTTTGCTGCTGAAATTGTTTTAAAAGCTCCTACAACAGTAACAGATTCTGGAACATTTGCCTGAATTAATTCACTTGCTGATTTATATCTCTCATCCTCCATAAAGTAACAAATACCTTCTTCAAATTTTAAAGGTACATTAACATCAACAATCATTATGTTTTTTCTAAAAAATGGTTTAAGGTTCATTAATGTGTTTTCTAAATATTCTGGTGGAATTACCAAGAATATTATATCACTTATAGATGCAATCTCCTCATTAGTTAATCCTTGAAAACAATTTTTCCCGATTTGTTTGTTTAACTCTTCAGCAATTTTTAATGCTTTTTCTTTTGATCTTGATCCAATTAAGACATCAAAACCCGCTAATCCTAATCTTAATGCAATACCACTACTTTGTTTGCCTGTTCCAGGAACCATACCAATGATTTTTTTTACCATTATAAAACCTCATATCAATTTTATCTAAATGAAGCTAATTAACCTTTAAAAATTATCGAGAAAAGAGTATTTTTAAATAATAATAAACCACAACAAGATGTCTGAAGATTTATATAGTAACTCAACTTCCAGATGAGTAAAGTAAAAAAACTGTTAGTTTGTTAGAAGAGATGAATCCTATGTCCCACACAGCATCATCCTTTGAAAATTACAAAATCAAACAAAGCATTGAACGATTAGAGCGAAAAAAATCATTCAATGGAGCTACTTGTTTGGTTACTCTTTATATGCCAAATGGCACATCAATTCCTGATGTTACACAACAATTAGTTGATGAAAGGGGAACAGCAGCGAATATTAAAAGTAAACAAACTGGCAAAGCTGTTACAGCTGCATTATCAAGTATTCTAAATAGAATTAAGCAAATAAAAGAGTTACCTGAGAATGGTTTGGTTATTTTTTGTGGTATGACTCAAAGTGGTAAGGTTGAATATTTCCCAGTTACTCCAATTGAACCTATTTCAAGAAAAATGTATGTTTGTGATTCAAGATTTCACACTGAACATTTACGAGAACAACTCCAAGAAAAAAATCAATTTGCATTAATGGTTATTGATCGAGAAACTGCTTCTTATGCACTTCTTCGTGGCAATAATTTAACATTCTTGAGAAATATGTCATCATTTGTTCCTGGTAAACATGGAAAGGGTGGTCAATCACAAAGGAGAATTCAAAGAGGTACTGAGATTTTAGCACAAGAACATCTTAAAAAAGCTGGTGAGTTAGCAAGTAATCTTTTTCTTGAAGCACCAGATTTAAAAGGAATTGTTATAGGTGGCCCTTCACTTGCCAAAGATAATTTTGTTAGAGGAGATTTTCTAGATTATCGTTTACGTGATAAGATTATTGGAACAGTTGATATAGGTTATACAGGTGAACAAGGTATTCGTGAGCTTATGGAGAAATCTACTGATTTGCTAAAGGATGTTCGTTATCTTGAAGAAAAAGAACTTGTACAAAAATTCCTAAGAGAGCTTGGTAAAGATACGGGATTGGTTGCTTATGGCCAAAAAGAGGTATTAAAAGCAATTGATGCAGGAGCAGTTGATATTTTACTTATTAGTGAAGAACTTGATGTAATACAAACTAAAATTACTTGTTCACAATGTGATTACACTAAATTAGAAGCAATCAAAGCTCGAGATTTCGTTGAATTTGAAGAAGAAATTTTAAAAAGTAATTGTCCAAAATGTAACAGCTCAAAATTAACAATTGAAGAAACTGAAGATTTTGTTGAAGAGCTTGGAAAGCGAGCTCAAGAGATTGGCGCTGATATTGAGATTATAAGCACTGACACAGAAGAAGGAATGATTCTTTACAAATCATTTGGTGGATTAGTTGCTCTTCTACGTTATTCAATTCGTGAAATGTAAAAAAGGAAAAAGAGTAATTAATATCTCTTTTTGTATCTTTTCTTGTATGGTGGTTGATAATCCTCAGGTGGTTCCTGGAAAGTATTTGGTATATCACTTTCTTGCGCAAATTCCTTATCATCATCAACTTTAATTAGCTCACCATATTTACCTACATTTAATCGTAATTCATTTCGTACAACTTTTATGAAACCGTTTTTTACCTCTGCAATATCTCCTTCTTCTAGTATATCAATGGATGAATTCCAAAGAGTTAAATAAATCCTCCCTGTATCATCCCCGACTTCCACCTCAGATAATTTTAATGTTTTACCATCTCTGGAAGCTATTTCCTTTATTTCACCTTTTTTAATCACGCGAAATCTTATATCGACATTTCGCATATCTGCTTGTAAATTATTAATTTTCATGTTTTTACACCTAATAGAATTGTTACTTGAAATTAACCAATCAGTTAATAAGTGCTACTATTTCGCCTAACTATTTTTATACACATAAATCTTGCCTAAATTATAGTATTTTCCTTTTGATATATGCAATTTAGATGTCAATTTATTTAATCAAATAATAACGAAGTGCAATGAAACTCCTTTTTTTTAATTAATTCATCTAAATTATTGTTCTTTATCTAGATTATCTTGTTCTTTTTTTCTCTTTGATTTACTAGTCTTTTTTCTCTTTTTTCTTTCTCGAATATGTTTTTTATATTCTTCTTCTAATTGTACGCTCAATGGTTGATCCTCACATTCCTCTCTTAGGTAAGCTAATAAATCCTTCTCGATTTGCTTTTCTATTGTTTCGAGGCTTATTACTCGAACTTTTTCTTTTAATTCTGGATATTGCTCTATTGCGTTTTCAACCATTTTAAGCTCCATTTCATGTAATTTTCTATCTGCTAATTTCCTCTCCTCTAAATCTTTTACACGCTGTATTTCTAAACATTTTAGTACATCTGAATTAGAAACTATCCCTGCCATATTTTTCGAATTAGGTGAATCTAAAACAACTAATCGTCCTATATCAGAACGGTAAAGAAGACTCATAGCATGTTCAACTGTATCATTAGGATATAATATATAGGGATCTTTTTCTCCAGCTTCAAGAACTGTTTTATCAAGCTCATTTGAATTTATAGCTAATTTCAAATGTGTTATTGTTACAATACCTTGAAATTCACCTTTCATATTAATTATCGGATAACCTATGTGATCCATTGTATTTGCTAATGTGTTAAATTCTCTCATTTTCATATTTTCTGGAACACAAATAACATCTGTTGTCATAATATCCTTTACTTTATAGGTTACTAGAAGGTCTGTTGGACCAGCCATAGAAATATTTATTCCTCTTTGAAGGAGTTTTTGTGTATAGATATTTTCTTTTGTAGCAATTTTTGAAATAACATAACTAATGGTACATGTAAGCATTAATGGGATAAAAGTATGATACGAATGAGTCATTTCAGATGCCATAAATATCATTGTTAAGACTGCTTTTGATGCGCCTGAAAAAACAGCTGCTAAACCTGCAATAGTAAATAATGCATAATCTTGACTCGCAAAAACGATTGAAGGTATTAATCTATCTATTAAAGCCGCAAAGAAATAACCTGAAGCAGCTCCTATTACTAAAGATGGTGCAAAAACACCTCCTGAATTACCACTACCTACTGAGAAACCAGTTGCTAATATTTTGAGTAAAACTAAAAGAACAAGTACTAACAGAACTCCACCACCAAAGATAGTCCATGATTCATCTAGTGGTTTATTATCAAATAAAGCTGTAATTGTTTCATAACCAACACCAAAAATCCTAGGTATTCCATTTACTCCAAAAATCGTGAAAACAGGTTTATCTTCACCAATTGGTGAGAAACTTAGATCTTGAGGACCCGCTTTTGGTGAAATTAATCCTAGTAAACCAGTCATTAAACCACCTGCAATTGGCCAAACGATAGGATGTACATGTTTAACTTTATGAACTATCTTTTCTACTAAACCTACTGATCTAAGATAGAAAATTGCTATAAATCCTACAAAAACCCCTAACAAAAGAAACCAGTGTAAATATGGTAAATAATCTGAAAATTGAATTGAAGTTAATTCAGATGGAATTTCAAAAATTGGTTGTGATCTTTTTTCTAATATAAGATTGCCTAGGGTATTAGCAATTAAAGATGAAACAATAATTGGTATAAGTTGATCCGCATGAAGTGAAACTATTAGTACTTCTAACCCAAAAATTGCTGCTCCTATTGGGGCATTAAATGTTGCAGATATGCCTGCTACTAATCCACAAACAACAACTGTTTTAATATTTCGCCCTCTTAAACCTAATTTTCTACCTAGAAAAGAACTAAAACCTCCTCCAATTTGAGCTATAGGACCTTCTCTTCCTAAACTTAGACCTCCACCAATACAAATTCCTGATAAAGTCATTTTAAGATATGGTGTTGATGTTTTAATATAACCCTCACGAAAAACTAGGCTTTCCATAACTTCTGGTATTCCATGCCCTTTTGCTTCTGGAGCCCATTTGAAAAGAATCGGAGCTGTTATAGCTGCTGCTAATGTGGGAAGCAGAACAATTAGAAATAATTGTAATGCTCCAGTTGTATTATTAAACATTAAACCATAAAATAGACTTCTAGTTAAAGCAATATAATTGCTAAAAACCCAAGCTGCTCCAGCACCTACAAAACCTGATACAATAGCTATAAAATAGGTTAGAAATGTTTTTTGCTTAAATAATAATTTTAGAGATTTCCTTGGTTGTTTAATGTAATTCCATATAGATTTAACAGATTCTATAAATCTCTTTGATAAGGATTTCTTGAATTTATTTTCATTCTCATCAAATTCAATTAACTTGGTTTCATTTTCAATATCAATTTCTTTATTTTTCTTGTTATTTTCATTCGAAATATCTGAATCATTTTCTGATTTCTTAATAACTTTATGTTTATTTTTAACCAAGCTATTTATCCTTCTAATAATTTGATTTTTTTATTTACTTTAATCATTTTCTAAAAGTTCTAATCCTTACCTAAGGATTTTGTATTTAAAATTATTCTTTAAGTAAATTATAATAGCTAATTTTTCTCTATAAATTAAATGTAAGTAAAATTTTCATTTAATTATATTTTCCTTTTCAAATCCTTTCAAAATATCATTTTTTGATAACATACCAATCAGGAGAAAATTTTCTTCATTATCTATAACCGGAGCACTCTTAATTTGTGATCTATTCATAATGTTTAATGCTTCGTCAATTGTCTTATCGGCTGTTATTGTAATTAAATTGGTTGCCATGTAACTATCAACGACATTGTTCAATTCATCCCTTGCTTTAGCTCTTTTAATATCAGATAATGTTATTATTCCTTGTAATTTATTTCTATCATCAATTACTGGAAAACTAAAAGATTCTTCAATTTGCACTAAATTAACTATTTCTTTTATAGATGTACCCTTCTTAACAGATACAAATTCTTTTGTCATAATTTCCTCTACTTTTGTAGTTGTAAGTAGTGTTACATTGCCCCCTTGTGTTATTCTTAAACCTTTGTCAATTAATTGTTGTGTATAGATTGATTCCTTCATCAAACCTCTACAAACTAAATAACTTATACTACAAGTTAACATTAATGGGATCATTAAAGTTATATTACCAGTCATTTCAGCTCCCATAAAAATCATTGTTAGAGGTGCTCTTGTTGCTCCTCCAAAAACTGCTGCTAAACCAGCTAATGCAAATATCGAAATATTAACATCAATTCTAGAAGAGGTATTAACAATCATAGCAAAAAAACTTCCAGAACATGCCCCTATAAATAGAGCTGGAGCAAAAATACCTCCGGGATTCCCAGTTCCAACTGAAAATGAAGTCATTAATAATTTTAATAATAATAAAATTACCATAAAAGAAATCAAAGAATTCAATGGATTTTGATTTGATAAAGTTGTAACATCGTTATTCAGAATATTCGTTATTGTAGAATAGCTCCCACCAAAAATTAATGGTACACCACTACTTTCTTTCGGGCTTAATAAAGCAACTAAACCACTTAATATTGCACCAAATATTGGTATATATAATTTGGATATTGGCAATCTATCGAATAATTCTCTAACTAGGTGGAAGAATTTACTATAAAAAACACCAATTAATCCAGCTATTATTCCTAGAATTAAAAACCAATGTAAATCATAAATAAAAGATGACCAACCTAAGTTTCGTAGAACATCTACTTTGAAGGAAGGCTCAGGAATACCCGTACTATGTGGAGATAATTTTAGTATATCAATTAATGCACTAAATGTAGAAGAAGTAAGCGAAGCTAAAATAATTGGTACAATTTCATCAGCAATTAATGAAACCAATAAGATTTCAATACCGAATAAAGCTCCTCCAATCGGTGAATTAAAAGTTGCTGCTATAGCAGCAGATAAACCACTTATCACAACTATTTTCATATTTCTTCCATGTAAGCCAACAATATGAGCAATTCCTGAACTAAATCCAGCTCC
>JAEOUJ010000260.1 GCA_016839405.1 Candidatus Gerdarchaeota archaeon
AATTGGGATAATATCTTTTACAGATCCAAGAAGTGAAGTTAAATTAGTAAAAGAGAGAGAAGATTACATAAAGAAATGTCATAATGAGTTAATTTCTAACTTGAAATCAATTGGATATACTGTTATTAATCCTCAACCTTCTATAATCGAAAAATCAGAAAACAAGAATACTTTTGGGATAAATAATCAAAAACAAATTGAGGAAGCTATATTAGAATTTGCAAAACAAAAAGTAGGTGCAATTCTAATTGGTTGTTTTGCTTGGAATGAACCAAAACTACCTCTTGAATTAGTAAAACAAGTAGATGTTCCTGTAGGTTTAGTAACAAAAAATAATCCATTATGGCCAGGTGTAACAGCGATTACATCTACAGGAGCTACTTTTTGGGAGTTATCAAGCAGTTATTATATAAAAAATCACAATCGATTTGTTCTCCCAATGAATGGTAAGATAGACAGTATGTTACCTTGGTTAAAAGCAGCTTGTGCTGTTAATCATTTAAAATATGGAAAATTATTGCTTTGGGGAGGAACACCAGCATTAAATATGGACCATCTTAATGATGATATACCAACTTTAAAAAGATTCATCATTGAAGACATAATAACTCAAGATCAGTATTTACTAGTAAAAAAAGCTGAAGGATTTTTAAACAAACAAAAACTAAAAATCGAAGCTTTCAAGAAATGGTTAATTGACAACAAATGTCTTATTGAATATGATGATGTAATGTTATCAGAAGAAATTCTTGATAAACAAATTGCTTTATATTTAGCTTCAAAAGAAATCCTTAAGGAATTCTATCTACAAGGTGAGAGAATTATTGGAACATCTATTAAATGTCAACCAGAATTAAGTGTTGATTATGGCATAACACCTTGTTTATTACCAGCTTTCCTTCCTTTTGGAATAGATCATGAAGGACCAAAACCAATTATTCCAACAGTATGTGAAGGTGATATCAAAGGATTACTTACATCTGTAATTCTTTTTGCTTTAAATAAAGAAATACCTCCTCTCTTTGGTGATTTAAAGATAGTAAATGATGATTATTTTGTCATTGCTAATTGTGGAGCAGCGAGTGCTTATTATGGAGGATTATCAAGTGATCCAAAAATTTCTCTACAAAAATGTACAATTAAAGCTCAATGCCAAGGAATAGCGGGAGGGGCATTTGGTTTTAGAACACCAACATCAAATAATGAAATAACCTATGCTAGGTTGATTAGGCTAGATACTAATTATATTATGCAAATTGGAACTAGCAAGATTGTTACGTTAAAAGATAATCAGCAAATGGGATGGGGAATAACTTGGCCACATACAGCTATAAAAATGAAGGTACCATTAGAATTAATGGTTAAAGCAATCGGAACAAATCATTTATCCTTGACACTTGGAAATTACGTTACTGAAATGAAAAATGTTTGTAAATTATTAGGCATTCCTATTGTTTTATTAGATAATGAAGATTCAATACAAAATTTCTTGGATATCTATTAAAAGAATTATTTAGATTTGTTTCTGTTTATATCTATCTTTTTCATTAAAATATGTCATATCCGCATAACCAGCATAGATTTTACCTGAATGTTTTACTCCTTTTGGTATAAAATATCGATCACCTTTTTTATAAATGTGAATTTTTCCCTCTATGGTTAATTCTATCTTTCCTTCCAAAACAATCCCCCATTGGCTTTCATGAGAGTGTTCTGGTAAAATAGCATCATTTTCAAATCTCATAAAAAGAATTTGAAAACTTTCTCCTTGCACCAGATATGCTGTTAAACCTTCTATTGGAATATCAGCTTTTGGTAATTTTGATATTGGTTCTGGAAATATTTCACTCATTAAAACTCATATCCATAAAATATTACAGTAATTCTTGTTTTTTTGACATAAGAATTATCATATAGATTTGATTTTCTATTGTTTTTTCTTAAAAAGGCTTAAAAAGTAAAATAAAATTTCAAGAAAATTGTTTTCTTCTATTTAAAGTGATCACCAAGTGTAATAAAAAATTATATAAGTGTAAGTTTAGTGATGGTCAGAAACTCATATGTGTAAGAACTCTTACAACATCAGACTCTGGTGCTTGATAGAAAAGTTCACTGGAACGATCGGACAATCAAGCAAGAGTTAAAATGATGACAGGAGGCAGATTATGAGAGAGACTATTTCAGTCAAAGGTGCAAGAACAAACAATCTAAAAAATATTAATGTAGATATTCCCCGAAATAAACTCACGATAATAACCGGAGTTTCAGGATCGGGAAAAACTTCGTTGGCTTTTGATGTTATATTTGGAGAAGCACAGCGAAGGTTTATGGAATCAATGTCAGCAACTTCTAGAACAGTTATTCCAATGTTAGAAAGAGCAGATGTTGATTCGATTTTAGGGCTCTCACCTGTTGTTGCCATCCAACAAAAAACTGGCGTATTGAATCCACGTTCGACTGTTGGTACGATGACAGATATAGATTCCTATATGAGAATATTATTCTCAGTGCTAGGACAAGCACATTGTCCATACTGCAATAAACCTGTTGAAACAAGGAATACAAATCAGATAGCAGATCATTTGATGACATTACCTGTAGGAACTAGTATAGAGATACTAGCACCAGTGAATAAAATTTACAATGAAGATTATCCTTTCTTGTTTGATGACATTCGAACAAAAGGATATAAGAGAATTAAGATTGATGGAAAACATTACAGTCTTAATGATGAAATCGAGCTTGATGAAGAAAAAGACTATCAAATAGAAGTTTTAGTTGATAGATTTGTAATCAAGAAGGAATTATATCACCAACTAACAGAGACAATTGAGAACGCTCGAGTAGTTGGAAGTAATATAATTAGATTTGAATTTTCAGATAAAGATAATCTATCAGAAGAAGTTAAGAAGAAATTCTATACTAATTTTGGTTGTAAGAAACATCACATTATCATGCATACATTGATCCCAGCAGGATTCTCTCCAAATATACCAGAACATGCATGTTCTACTTGTTTAGGAGTTGGCACTCTATTAAAGGCAGAACCACATTTGATTTTACAGAATCCAAAGAAATCGATAAAGAAAGGAGCATTAGGATGGTATCCAAAATATTGGATGTATAGTGTAGGTCAACACTTAGGTGTTGATGTTGAAAATACACCATTTGAAGAACTACCAGAAGATGTTAAACATAAGATTTTCTGGGGCATAAAAGAGAAATTTATTCTTCTCGAGCCACCAGATTGGCCTAACAAATATAGACATAGAAATGTTGGAAAAGAAGTACAATTCTTAGGTATAGCTAATTATGTAGATAGAATCTATATGCAAAGTAGGAAAAAAGGAGAGCATTACGAGTGGTATCGCAAAAAAATGGCTGAACATATATGCCCAGATTGTCATGGCAAACGTTTGATCAAACAAAGAATGCTTGTCACTGTTGAAGGAAAAGATATACAAGAGATTGGTGAGTATTTCATCAATCATTTGCTAGAATTCGTCAATTCAGTGAAAATACCCAAAGAAAAAGAAAGAGCAGGCAATCAAGTTATTTTCGAACTACAGAAGAGAATACAATTATTGATTGATATAGGTCTTTATTATTTACGACTTAATAGGAAATCTCGAACCCTTTCAGGAGGGGAAGGACAAAGAATAAAGATTTCCACTCAATTAGGATCTGAACTTATGGGTATGTTATACATCTTAGATGAACCCAGTATTGGATTACATGTCAGAGATAGCAATAAGATTGTAAAAATAATGAAACGACTTCGAGATGCTGGGAACACAGTTATAATAATAGAGCATGACTTAGAGACTATTTCTCAAGCAGATCATATTATAGAAATTGGTCCTGGTCCAGGAATACATGGAGGTACAATTGTAGCAGAAGGGTCTTATGAGACCATAATATCCAACGCGAAGTTCTTAACAGGTCAATATATTACTGGTAAAAAGAAGATTCCTAATTTGGGCAAAGACCGAGAACCAAATGGCAAAACGCTAAAAATCATTGGTGCTCACGAAAATAATCTCAAGGGTATAGATGTTGAGTTTCCATTAGGAGTATTTATTTGTGTTACTGGAGTTTCAGGAAGCGGAAAAAGTACACTCATTGAGGATGTCTTAGGAAATATACTTATCAATAAAATAAGAGATCCACGTGTCAAACCAGGAAAACATGAAAGATTAGATGGTATTGAAAATGTTGTTGATGTCAGAATAGTGGATCAATCACCTATTGGTAGACACTCCAGATCAACACCATCAACATATGTTGGTTTCTTTGATAAGATACGGAAAGTATATGCAGAATTACCAGAATCAAAAGAACGAGGATATAAATACAATAGATTCACCTACAATAATGTCTTTGGTAGATGCTCTGAGTGCAATGGTGAAGGTTTGGTTAGAATAGAATTACAATATATGCCATCAATACAGTCTATTTGTCCTATTTGTAAAGGTAAACGATTTAATGAAGAGATACTTGAGATTAAATACAAAGGAAAAAGTATCGGTGATATTCTAGACTTAACAATTGAAGAAGCTAATGAGTTCTTTAAAGATATCAACTTGGTTCGTCATAAAACAAAGATAATGATGGACCTTGGTTTAGGTTATCTTAAATTAGGTCAACCATCTCCAACATTATCAGGTGGAGAAAGCCAAAGAATCAAACTTGCCAAAGAGTTAGGGAAATTAAAGAGACTAAAAGATAACTTGTATATTATGGATGAACCAACAGTAGGATTACACATGGAAGACATTAGGAAGCTATTAAAGACAATACATAGACTTGTTGATGCTGGTAATACTGTTATTGTAATCGAGCACCATCTAGATGTGATAAAATCAGCTGATTATATTATCGACCTTGGCCCTGAAGGTGGTGCTGAAGGTGGATATGTTATCGCTGAAGGAACTGTGCAAAAAATAGCTAATTGCCCAGATTCTTATACAGGACAATTCCTAAAAAAGGTCTTGTAGGATAAGGTGGTGAAATAATGTTTTGTACAATTAATGATTGTGACATTTACTATGAAGAGATAGGTGAAGGAATTCCTATCTTGATGTTTCACGGATTTCCATTAGATCATCAAATGATGAAAGGTTGTATGGAACCAATCTTTAAGCCTAGACATGGTTGGAAAAGAATTTATTTCGATCTTCCTGGCATGGGCAAATCTACTGTAACTGAGAATATAACAAAGACAGATAATATGGTTGATCTTATCTTGGGATTCATAAAAGAAGTTCTTGGTGAAAGTAAATTTGTCATTGCTGGAGAATCTTTTGGAGGAATAATGGCTAGATCAGTATTATATCATCTACAAGAAAAAATAGATGGTATATTTTTATTATGTCCATCAATTAAACCAGGAATTAAGGAAGATGATTTGCCAACTAGAAATGTTCTTGATATTGATCATGAATTCATGAACTCTCTCAAAGATAATACAATTAAGGAGTTTATTGAATCATTTGCAGTAAAACAGAATGCTTATACATATCAACGCATTAGAGATGAAACTTATTCTGGCTATAATTTAAGAAATAAGAAATTTATAGATAGTTTCACAGAAAGTAGGAAAAATTCTCTATCATATAAAATAGATGATCTTAAAGAACCGTTTACCAAGCCAGCTCTTATAATAACTGGTAGACAAGATCATTGGATTGGCTATAAAGGAGCATGGAACTTTTATGACAATTACACTAGAGGAACTTTTGTTGTCTTAGATAAAGCTGGTCATGGTCTACAATATGAACAGGTGCCATTATTTAATCTATTAGTAGATGAATGGCTTGATAGAGTTGAAGAAGAACTTAAGGAGACATCATAGTTGGAAGATCCTAAAGTTAGAGAACAATTCGAGAAAGCACTAGAACTTTTTGTCGAAAGAGCTAAAAAAGACACACAAGTTCTAGGTATTATTCTTTTTGGTAGTCTAGCAAAAAATATGGTTCATGAGCGATCAAACATTAATGTCATGGTGATAACTAAAGAAGGACGTGATGGATACAAACGATTACTTGAGAATGGTGTACAAATTGATGCTGGTGTATATGGATTAGATGAATTTAGAAGAAGAATAAATGGCAGACAAAGAATTGCTTATCATCAGAGTTTATGCCAAAGTAAATTGCTCTTTTCAAGAGATGGTGCATTAACTGAATTGTATAATAGTATTAGTAAAAATATTAGTGGCAAAGATCAAAGTGAAATGAGATTATTATATTCTAATTATACTATCTATGATCTTCAAAAGGCAGAAAAATATCTCTATATCAAAAATGACCTTGAACATAGTCTTTGGTATACTATTCATGCTCTTAGTGAACTAGGGTATTGTATATGTTATATGAAAGGTGTTTTTCCACCACGAGAAACAATATCAGAAGCTAAAAAACTCTATCCTGATTTCTTCACATCATTATATGACAATTTAGTAAATAATAAAGTAACAAAAGAGTTGTTAGAGGAAACAATAAAGAAAACTTATGAATTTCTAGATGAACATGCACTTGAAAATAGCAAACTGATTCTAGATTATTTATCAGAAAATAATGGAACTGCAAGTCAATCTGATATAGTAGCTCATTTCAGACCAACTGGTGGTTTCTTTATCGAATTTGGTTATTTACATAAAAGACGTATCTTACGTAGAACCTATGCTACAAGACGACTTACTAAGAAAGGTTTAGTGGAGTATTTTGAACCACAGTATCACTTTGATTGGGAATCATTTAATCCTAAAGAAATGGTTCCTACACAAATTGGTCCATCAGCTATTAATCATTCTCTCATAATCAAAGATTATCATGCTTCATTCGATTCTCTTGTTGAGAAAGCTAAAAAAGATGAGTACGTTCTTTCGCTTATGTTATGCGGAAGTCTTTCTTATGACAAAGTATGGGAAAAATCAGATTTAGATGCAATAATTGTAACAAGAGATGAACCATATGATCGATATCAAGCTCTAATCGAAAAAGATGTTTACATTGATACTTTTGTTCATACTCGAGATAGGTTCAGAAAATTAATACAAAGAGCAACTGATGGTAGTATACTTCATTCATTCTTTTCAAAAAGTAAACTAATTTTTACAAAAGATGAATCTATTTATGATCTATATGAAGACTTAGAAAAAATAGGATTAAGAGATTTAGAGAAAATGTTGATGACAAATTATATCTATGCTAAAGATCTCATCAATAAATCATTAAGAGCTCTTAATCTCAATAATGATCCTAGTTTTAGCTTTAACTTTATACTTTCAGGTATAAGACGATTGGCTAACATAGAGGTTATATTGAATAGACAGATACCTTTGAGAGAATCAATTGAGCAAGCATTGAAAATAAATCCTATATTCTTCAAAGATATTTTCATAGAAACTATTCATTTACCAAATAAAAATAAAGAAACTATGATCGAAGTCATAAATAAAATGAATCAATATCTAAAAGATCGATTAGATATGATAATCCAATCTGTTCTAAGACTTATCGAGAAACATAAAGAATTAACTTATGAAGATTTATTTGACCACTTTAAGGATATACGAATTACAATGGATCTTAAAGATTTTATAGATAGTGGTTTGATAATAGAGATACCTGCTACTTGTAGATTTGTAAAGAAAAGTTCATCAGAAATGCTACAACCAGCTTATTTAGTTGAAAACATCAGTTCAGATGATATAATGATGGATATTGAAATATAAACTATCCATCAATTAACTCTTTTTTTGGAATATTAATTGTTATAAGTAACAAATCTTGATTTGAGGTATTTTTATAGCCGTGCCTAATACCAGCAGAAATCCTGACTAGTAAATTAGGTTTAATTTCAAATGTTTTATTGTCAAGATAACCTTCACCATATCCTGCTAGAAATAGAAAAATATGATGGTAGTTATCAACATGAATTG
>JAEOUJ010000261.1 GCA_016839405.1 Candidatus Gerdarchaeota archaeon
TAAATTATCAAAAATTTGGTGAATTCAACTTTGGGTTGGTTAAGCTGGTTAAATCCTGTTGGTGAATGGTTCCAATTAGTGTTTGCTAAGATTGGTATTCTATACATACCAGGTAATACTTATTTCATTATTCTCTTCAATATATTAATTGCAGTTTTGATGAGTTTATTAACGAGAGCATTGATTGATGTTGATAAAATTAGTCGGCATCAAAAGGAAATAAAAGAACACAATGCCAATAAGAAAAAGGCTATGGATAGTGCAGATAAGAAATTATGGCAGAAAGTTCAAAGAAGAGAAGATTATATTAAGAAAATCCAAAGTGAAATGATGATTCAGCAAATGAAACCTATGTTAGTATGGTTTGTACCAATCACTATGATCTTTTTCCTAATGCGTACAGCTTTTCTGAATATTCCGATTGCTTGGATGCCTTTCAAATTCCCAGAAATCTGGATTATAATAAGTAATCTCAAATATTATGAGAATTTAACATGGATGGGCTTTACAGGTTGGTATTTCCTGACGTCTATAGGCTTTGGTCAATTTGTACGGCGCTTCATGGGTGCATCTCCAACGTCAACAAGATCACTGAGTCCATTGACTACAACATAATAATCCCTTTTTCAGGGGATTTCAATTATTTTTTATTCTCTCAAAAATAATTGATGTAATCACTTATTTGTGAGATAAACTTTTTAGCAAAGAGTTACTGATTATTTTTGATAGAAAAATGTCTAAAAAATCATTTCTAGGGAAGAGTATTGTATCTATTCGTAATTTAACAAAAATAGATTTAGATACCATTTTAGCTGAATCAACAATAATGGAAACCATAATTGATTCAGGAAAAAAACCTCTTGATGGTAAAATTATGTGTGCTCTTTTTTTAGAACCAAGTACAAGAACAAGACTTAGTTTTGAATCTGCTATGCATCGATTGGGTGGGTCAGTAATTTCTGTCTCTGATCCCAAATCTTCTTCAGCTGCAAAAGGTGAAAGTTTATCGGACACAATTAGAACTGTAGCTAATTACAGTGACATTATTGTTATTAGACATCCTATGGAAGGATCAGCTCGTTTAGCTGCAGAATATTCCTCTGTCCCTGTTATTAATGGAGGAAGTGGATCAGAAGAACATCCAACTCAAGCTTTACTTGACTTATATACACTAAAAAAGGAATTAAAAGAAATCGAAGGTAAACGAATTGCTATGGTAGGAGATTTAAAGTACGGTCGAACTGTCCATTCTTTAGCATATACATTATCAAAATATAAGAATGTGATGCTTGATTTTGTATCCCCACCATCTCTAAAAATTAGAGATGAAATTAAAGAAGATTTAATTGATGCTGGTAATAAATTCACAGAAGTTGAATCGTTAACAGAAATAATCTCTAAAGTAGATGCAATTTATATGACTAGAATTCAAAAAGAGCGATTTGCACAAGAAGCAGAATATGAAAAAGTAAAAGATGCTTATGTTTTAACCAAAAAGCTTTTGGAAAAAGCTAAAGGATCAATTCCAGTTTTACACCCTTTACCTAGAGTTAATGAAATATCTTACGATGTAGATATCACTAAACATGCTGTTTATTTCAAACAAATGTACAATGGAGTTATAGTTCGTATGGCATTGCTTAATATGATTTTAGGAGGAAAGATCTAAACAATAAAAGGAATGTGAAAAATATGGCAAAAGAAGATTCATCAAAGAGCGAACTAAAAGTTACTAAAATTAAAGAAGGTACAGTTATAGATCATGTTAATGCTGGTATGGCTCTAATTGTTTTAGAAATGCTAGGTATAACTGGTCGAGAAGGTTCTGTTGTTACATTGTCAATGAATGTACCAAGTAAGAAAAGAAAACGAAAAGATATTGTAAAAATAGAAAATCGTTTTCTTGAAAGAAATGAAATTAATCAAATCTCTCTAATCAGCCCTAATGCTACAATAAATGAAATTAAGGATTTCAAAGTAGTTAATAAATTCGATGTTGAATTACCAGATAAAATTACTGGCTTTCCAAAATGTATTAATCCCAAATGCATAACAAATGCTCGTGAACCTTCTAAACAAGAATATGAAGTTAAAAACATAGAACCTATTCGAATACGCTGCAAATACTGTAATACAGATATGGAACATAATGACATTATCAATCAATTAATTAAATATCAAGGAATAACAAAATAAGTTGAAAGTAATAATTAACTGGAAAAAATCCAGTCTTTATTTTCTTATTTTTAGAATGAGAAGAAGTGAAAAATTAATAGTCAACTATAGGTACTGAAATTCTTGCTCTAATAGCTTCTGCTTCATTAACAGATACTTTTATTGTATAGAGCTTATGTTTTGTTCTAAATTTCATTTTCACAATATTGCCAATACGTTTCACTCTGCATTCTGTAGCTTGAGCAATTATTGCATCTAATTTGGATAGATCTTTGATTTCTTCTGGCATATTTTTCCCTCAAATATTTGAATGTCGATTCAATTTCGTTCTTGCTTAATATATAAGACTTTGTTTAGGAAAGAATATTATGAAGAAAGAAATATTTTCCTTCTTACAATAATTTTTCTCCTTCAGAAATATCTTCCATAAGAAGTCCTGATATCATTTTTGGATAAAAATCTGTTGATTTTTGGGGCATTCGTTCAGATTTTTTAGAAGCATCTAATACTTGAGCAGCTTTTGTTGAATTCATTATTACTGCTATTTTTGCTTCACCTTTATCAACTTTCTCTAAAGCATCTTTCAACCATCTAATATAGAATATATCTTCATCTATATGTAATTCACCTGTTTTCAAAATACCATTAAAAATCAATTCACGAACAATGACAACATCAAGAGTTTTATATGATTCAGCATGTTCTTCTTTGAGATATTTATCAAGACTTTTAATATCTTTTAGAATAAGACCATATGCTTTACCAGCTGTATATATTGTAAAAGCATGTTTTTCATTTTTATCCATAAAATCTTGTATACCTTCTTTTGGAAGATTTATAACATCAAAATGCTCTTTAATTTCATTCCATTCATCATTTGACATCTCTTTATGAGCTAAAACCCTGTGATTAGGTAGAATTATTAATCCTTCATCCTGTACAGGAACTAATAAAGTCATTCGAAAATTGGCAGCATCATCCTCTGTCCAATTCTTTCTTGTTGTACGTAATTCATCTCGATAACCACAAGCAGTTTCATACCTATGATGGCCATCAGCAATAACAACTTGTCCTGGTGGGATTTCAAAAACATCTTGAATGATTTTTATTGTTTCAGGATTTTCAATCTTCCATACACGATTTCTTACTCCAAGATCATCTATAACATCCATCTCTGGTTTATTCAGAGCTATTTTATTAAAAATATTAATTGTTATTTTATCAGGATCATTATACAACATAAAACCTGCTTCTAAAAATTTTTGAGTTGCTTTTAACATATTCAAACGATCAATTTTTGGCCCTTTATGTGTCCATTCATGAGGAAGTACAATTCCTTCTGTAAAATGATGTAGTTTTACAGCTGCAAAAAATCCTTTACGAGTAAAATTTTTGCCATTAATTATAAAATCTTGAAAATAAACATAAAAACCTAGTTTTTCATCTTGTTTGAAAATTCCTTCACTAAACCATTTATCTAATCTTTGTCTAGAAATTTCATATCGATTTTTTTCTATGGGTAATGTTAATCGACAATAATTATAATCTGATTTAGCATAGTATATATCTTGCATAACAGCAGTTATTTTATCATAAGGTTGAGCTATTAAATTTTCAAGCTTGCCTGCTTTTTCAGTGTATCTAATTCCTTTGAAAGGTCTTATTTCTACCATATAATTTTTCACGTCCATTTATTAGAAAAATTTGATTGAAGCTAAAGCTTGTTTTAACTTTAGCTTCTAATTTTTTTATCTTCTTAAAAAAAAACAAATTTTAAAGCTTTTTCAATTCTTCGATAACAACTTCAGCTACTTGAACTCCTGCTCGTTCTTGTCCTTCATCTGTTTGAGCACCGATATGTGGACTTCCAATGACTTGATCTAACTCTAGGAGTTTTTTGGAATATTCATAATTGATTGGTTCTTCTTCCCAAACATCTAAGGCTGCACCTTTAACTTTACCACTTTTAATAGCTTCATAGAGATCTTTTTCATTAATGGTTCCACCACGTGCGCAATTAATAATGAATACTCCATCTTTCATTTTTGCAATAGTTTCTGAATTTACGATGTGTTTTGTACCTTCAGTTAATGGTAAATGTAAAGAAATATAATCTGCGTTTGCTAATACATCATCAATTTCACATTGATCAACACAAGCTTCATGTATTTCTACTATATCACAACCAACAATTTTCATGCCAATTGCATTACATTTCCTAGCAAGTGCAGATCCAATACGACCACAACCAATTATACCTAAAGTTTTATCAAGTAATTCAGAACCCTTTAATTCTTTTTTAGCCCATTCACCATTTTTCAATGTAGTAGTTGCTTTTACAATAGGTCTTGCCAATGCAAACATAAATGCAAGTGCCAATTCTGCAACAGTATCAGTTGTAGCATCTGGGGTATTACGAACAATAATACCTCTTTCTTCGCATTTCTTTACATCTATATTATCAAGACCGATTCCAGCTCTTCCAACAACTTTGAGGTTTTTTGCTGCATCAAGTAAATCGCCTTTTAATTTAGTAGCTGAACGAACTACAATGGCGTCATAATCACCAATAATATTTGGTAATTCATCTTTAGGAATATCCCAAGCTTCATTTACTTCAAAACCTTCTTTTTTAAGGAGATTGATTCCTTCTTTAGCGAGTTTATCAGTAACAATAATTTTCATTTTTCAAAGCTCCCAAATTTCTACAATATTATCACATACATCCTTGATATCGGCAACTGTCCATTCACCCATATGGCCAATTCTGAAAGTTTTTTCTTTCAAATCACCATAACCATTTGAAATCATAATGTTTCTATTAGCTAATTCTTTATTAAGATCAGCTACACTTTTTCCAAGAGTATTTGTTATAGTAGAAACTGTAATTGATTCATATCCATGTTCAGGAAACATCTCGAAATATTTTCTAGCCCATTTTTGGGTCCATTCTGCCATATCCATATGACGTTTGTGTCGACCTTCTAGTGTTTCTTTTAACATTCTATCAAGTTGAAAATCTAATGCATATAATAATGATACATTTGGTGTACTAGGAGTTTGTTGTTTTTTCTTCCAGTAATTGTACATACTCAATATATCGGTATAATTACCTCTATTTGGTACTTCTTCTGCTCGTTTTAAAGCTGCTTCTGAAACTAAACCAATTGCCAATCCAGGTGGCAATGCATAACATTTCTGTGTTGATGCATAAATAATATCACAGTTTATTTCCTCTGGTATTACTTTATCTCCACCCATAGCAGAAACTGAATCTATTACATACATTACATCTGGATGCTCTTTCTTAACAGCTTTGCCTATTTCTTCAATAGGGTTTCTAACACCTGTACTTGTTTCATTATGACACAAAGTTAATGTATCATATTTCCCTGAATCAAGTTTTTCTAAAATCATCTCTGGTTTGATAGCTTTTCCCCATTCAAGATCAATGATATCTATTTCTTTACCACAATCTTTTATTGTATCTGCGCATCGTCTTGAAAAAGCTCCATTTACACAACATAGTGCTTTTTCTTTAACAATTGAACGACCTGTTATATCCATAAATAAGGTGCCAGAAGCAGTTAAAGCTGTAGCCCAATGTTCTGTTTTATGGAATTTTTGTAATTTATCAATTATGCCTGTATAAAGATCAGTAAATTCTTTAGGACGATGGCCTATTAGGGGTTTACTTTGTTGCTCTAAAACTTCTTTAGCAACTTCTGTTGGTCCAGGTATGAATAATCTTTTATGCAATTAATTATATCCTCCAACGCATTACCCACATTTTCTTAGTGGACAAAGGTACTGAGATATTTTAGTACTATATGAAATTTTTCCCTAGTAATAAAATAATTAATTGAAAAAAGTCAATTAATTTCCATTAATTTCAAATTATAAAATTTGATTTTAATAACCAAGAAATTATTATAATTAATTAGATAATAAATAATCTAGTAATGAAAAAAATTCACTTTAAAAGAGAAAAATTATATTATTAAAGAACATTAACTATCATAATTAATGGTGGAAAAAAGAAAAATGGCTAGTGCATATGTTTTAATAAATACCGAGATTGGCGGGGAAGAAGATGTTATTGCTCAATTAAAAGATATGCCAGAAGTAGAAGAGGTTTCTGTAGTTTATGGTGTATATGATATAGTAGCAAAAATAACCTCTGATACAATGGAAAATTTAAAAGAAATTATTACAACAAAAGTTAGACATCTAAGTAAAGTCAGATCAACTATGACAATGATCGCAGCAGAATCGAGAACAATCAAGAAATAATCAGTGCCTTCTCTTCTTCCTTTTTCTCTCTTTTATATATATAAAAAAATGCAAATAAAATAATATATGTGAGATAAAATATCTCACCTTGAATTGATTACTAAGAAGTAAATGAAATTGGGTTTTTATTTTTTTAATCTTGACTAGCTATCATGGTCATTGTAGACCTAACTTTATTCAAGTGTCTTACTTTAGAAGTAATAATTTCTTTTAATACTTCCATGGAATCAGCTTCAAGTTTTACTATTACATCATAAACACCGTATACGACGCTAACTTCAGTTACTTCGGGCATCTGTTTCAATTGGTCTACTACTTCTTGTTCGCCACCAATTTCGGAATTTATTAGCACATATGCTCTTGCCATTTTTTGTTCTCCTAATAATTCAGATTTAACTGTGAAAGATAAAGTTTTCCTATATATTAGATTTTTCCACTAACTAATGTATGGTCAATCATTTTTAAATCTATTTTATTAATTATTTATTCAAAAATTTGAGGATTAATACAGTTTGGTGGTTTTTTATTATTTAAACCAGCAAGTAAATTCTCTACTGCAATCATTCCCATTTTTGTTCTTGTTTCAATAGTTGCACTTGCTATATGAGCTGTCACTATTACGTTCTCTAAATTTTTTAAATCCGGAGTTAATTCGGGTTCAAATTCGTATACATCTAAAGCAGCTCCAGCAATATGCTTTTCTCTTAATATTTCAACAAGAGCTTTTTCATTTATTACAGCTCCTCGAGAAGTATTGATTAAATAAGCTGTTTTCTTCATAAGAGATAATTCATCTTTATCAATTAGATATTTTGTTTCATCTGTTAATGGAACATGTAGAGAAATAAAATCTGATGTGCTGAGTAATTTTTCAAATGAACAAAATTCTATCCCTAATTTTTTTTCTAAATCTTTATGCCTTGTAGTGTCATAATATAATACTTTCATATTAAATCCCTTTATAGCTCGATAAGCTACAGCTGATCCTATACGACCGCATCCAATAATTCCAATTGTTTTCCCATAAACATCTGTACCAAGTTGTAATAAGGGTCCCCACCCCTTGAATTTTCCTTCTCGAGTAAATTTATCACTTTCAACAACTCTTCTAGCTATAGCAAACAATAATGCCATTGTAAAATCAGCAGTAGTTTCTGTTAATACGCCTGGGGTATTAGTGACAGGGATTTTTCGTTTAGTTGCAGTTTCCACATCAATATTGTTATAACCCACAGCATAATTAGCAATTATCTTCAATTGTGGACCAGCTGCAGCAATTATATCTGCATCAATATTATCTGTAAGTAAACAAATTAATCCATCCTTTCCTTTTACTCCTTCCAAAATCTCTTCTTTGGATAAAACTCGATCTTCTTCGTTTTTCTCTAAAATAATATTTTGCTCTAATAAATAATCAATAGCTTTTTGTGGAATTTTTCTAGTTAAAAAAACATTAAATTTTTTCAATTATTGAACCTCAATTTTCATTTTCTAATTTCTAATGTAATTTTTCATCTAATTTACTTTTCTTTTATTGTTTCTGTAGAAAGACCTTTTTACTTAATATATATGAAATAATATTAATTTGGAGGCAAGCAAAATTATAGCTTTCTATGTAGATCGATTTTCAATTAACGATATTGGTGGAGTTAAATCCTATATTAAACGTATTACTAAAGCATTAAACAAAATTTCAATAGAGACTATAATAATTACACAAAAAACTAAGCAAGATCCTTTAACAGAAGAAGTATTTGATAATACTAAAATTATAAGATTTGATTGTGGAGATTTTATAGATAGAATTAGTCAGTTTGATAATTTAAATCATCATGAAAAAGAAAAACTTGCAGAAGAAGTATTTAAAAAAGATGACATTGAATCTGCAGCTTTAAAATTGGCTGAAAATCTTCATAAATTTATAA
>JAEOUJ010000262.1 GCA_016839405.1 Candidatus Gerdarchaeota archaeon
TAGAATTGCTTTTAATTAAGATATGAACTAAAATAACTACTCGTAATTAAAAGATTCAGAAAAATAAAATAGAGGATATAACTTTGTGTGGAATAATTGGTTATATAGGGAAAAAAAATGCTTCAACCATTCTATTAGATTCACTAAAGAAATTAGAATATCGTGGTTATGATTCTTGTGGTATGGCTACTATTAATGGTATTTCAGAAATAGAAATAAGAAAAGGAGCAGGAAGAATTGAACAAGTTGATGAGCGAAAAGATTTCTTAATGCTAAAAGGTAATATTGGCATTGCACATACACGATGGGCAACACATGGTAAAGTTGAAGACTATAATGCCCATCCATTCATTTCTTGCAATGGTTCTTATGCATTAGTTCATAATGGCATACTTGAAAACTATCTTGAATTAAAAAATGAACTATTAAAAAAAGGTCATAATTTTTCATCAGAAACTGATACTGAAGTTCTTGTTCATCTAATAGAAGAACGAGTTAAAGAAAATCCCAATAATTCAATGATTAATGTTTTAAGTCAAGTTATAAAAGAAGCTAAAGGAGCTTTTACATTCTTATTGTTAGATAGAACTTCAAATACAATCTATTCATTTAGAAAAGATTCACCTTTAATTATTGGTTTAGGTAATGATGAACTATTTGCTTCTTCTGATATAACTTCCTTTTTACAACACACAAATAAAGCAATTATTTTGGATAATTACCAACTAGCTGTTCTAAATAATTCATATCAGGTTTATGATTTACAAACAAATAAGCAAATAAAACCTAAAATTACAACTATAGAATGGACAGCAGAACAAGCAACTAAAACAGGATTTCCTCATTTTATGTTGAAAGAAATTTTTGAGGAAGTAGAGATTTCTAAGCATTCAATTGAACAAGATCCAAAAAAACTTTCTGAAATGATTGAATTCTTATCCAAAGCTCAAAAAGTCTTTTTCTTGGGTTCAGGAACATCATATAGGGCATGCCTTATAGCTTCAATCTATTTTGCTGATATTGCTAAGAAACACTTTATGCCAATTCTTGGTTCTGAATTTAAAACATATCAAAATTTAATTGACAAAAACACTGTTATTTTTGCTATAAGTCAAAGTGGTGAAACAGCTGATGTTTTAGAAGGTATACAGATAGCTAAAGAAAAAGGCGCTAAAGTAATCTCATTGGTTAATGTAATGGGTAGTTCTATTATGAGAGAATCAGATGCCTATCTTACGCTAAATGCAGGTCCTGAAATTGCTGTTGCTTCAACAAAAGCTTTTACATCTCAAGTTTTTATTTTAATTTTACTAGCCTATGCAATGGCAAATCGTTTGAAAGAAGGGAGAGGGCTATTAGTTGATGTTATTAATAAATTTGAAATTATAATGAATCAGTCAGATAAATTAGCTAAACTTTCTAAAGATGTTCTTAATAAACATGATTTATACCTTATTGGACGTGGAGTTTCTTACCCAATTGCTATGGAAGGCGAGTTAAAAATAAAAGAAATTGCATATATACATGCTGATGCATTAGCAGGAGGAGAACTTAAACATCATACTTTAGCACTGATTGAACCAGGAGTTCCTTGCATCGCTCTTGTACCAAATGATAATACAAAAGATGATATGATTAATAATATAATGCAAATTAAAGCTCGTGGTGGTCTGATAATTGGAATTTCATCAGAAAACTTAGAGCATTTTGATCATTATATTCCTATTCCTCAAGCAGCTTTAGAACCAATCCTAATCATACCTGTTCTGCAGTTAATAGCTTATTACTTATCAGTAATAAGAGGAAATGATCCGGATTTTCCACGTAATCTAGCTAAATCTGTTACTGTTCTTTAATTGTTATAGATTCTTTTTCTTTTATTTCAACAATTGCTAATTTCTAAGAAAGAAGTAGAGGGAAATTTGATTAATTATTTATTTAATTATATTTATATTTTTAATATTAAATAAATAGTTTTATCGACATAATGTTTATATAGGATTGTCGAAAGAAAAATATGAAGGCGCAAAATGTAGTGTTTCGGTGGGGTTTAAATCACTAGTGCTAGTAATAATATTTGGTTATTACTTTAGTATAAATATAATCACCCATTGTTTATATTTAGATAAAAAGAATCACCACAAGATACGCCAAATGAGTGGAAACGTGAGATAGTAAATGAAGTGTCCATATTGCCAATCACCTAATACTCGCGTGTTAGAAAAACGCATTTCAGATGATATGAAAGTAAATAGAAGAAGACGCGAGTGCTTACAATGTAATAAAAGATTCACAACCTATGAAAGGGTGGAAGAAGTAAAACTTGCTATTGTTAAGAAAGATCAAAGAAGAGAACCATTTAGTCGAGAGAAATTAATGAATGGTATTATACGTGCTTGTGAAAAACGACCAGTTGGAATAGAGGAAATTGAGGAAGTAGTTGATGAAATTGAAAGTGAGCTAAGACGTAAAAATCAAACAGAAATCGAATCTCATGTAGTTGGCGAACTTGTTATGGAGAAGTTACGAGAATTAGATGAGGTTGCCTACATAAGATTTGCTTCTGTATATCGTCGATTCACAGATATATCATCATTTGAACAAGAACTAGAGAAATTAAAAGTAGTAAAAGAAATCCAAGTAAAAGAACAAGATTCCACAGAATTACTTCTCTTAGTATCTGGTGATACAAAAGAAGAAATCATGAGTTGGGATCGTTCAAAAATTACTGCTGCACTAATTCTTGAAGCTGGTCTATCAAAACTAGATGCTGAAGCAATTGCAGCAGAAGTGGAAAGAAAAATATTCGCATCAGGTATAGGAACAGTTTCTGTTGATTTAATTAGAAGTTTGGTAGATAATGAGCTTTTCATAAGAGGTTATGATACTAAATTACAACAGCAAAGAATTATTGGTTTGCCAACATATGATTTGAAGCAATTAATTGCTGCTAAAAGTAAAGAAAATAGTAATGTTGTAGCAAATAATCCAGAGGCAGTTAATTTAGCTATAGCTGAAACTATTTTGAAAAAGTACGCTTTACAGGAAATATTTTCACCCGAAGTTTCTAATGCACATAGAAAAGGGATGATATATTTGCATGATCTTGGCTTCCCAGTTAGAGTCTATTGTTCTGCTCATAGTTTAGAATATATAAAGAAATATGGGCTTAATTTATTAAATCTTTCAACAGTATCAAGTCCAGCAAAACACGCTGATACTTTAACAGGTCATCTTAATACATTTCTTGCTTCAATGCAAGCTTATTATGCAGGAGCTTTAGGTTTAGCTTACTTAAATATCTTTTATGCTCCATTTTTTGTTGGAGTTCCTTATGAACAAATAAAACAAGAAGCTCAACGATTAATTTATTCTTGTAGTCAGAATGCATTCTCTCGTGGTGGTCAAACACTTTTTGTAGACTTCAACATACATTTGGGTGTTCCAAATTATTTGAAAGATATTCCTGCAATAGGTCGTGGTGGAAAGTATACAGGGAAAAATTATGGTGATTACGAAAAAGAAACGCAACTATTTGCAAAAGCTTTAATGGATGTTTGGTTAGAAGGCGATGCTCAAGGTAAAGTTTTTCCATTTCCAAAATTCGATTTACATGTAGATCAAAATTCATTTGATGATCCAAAACAATTTGAATTATTAAAATATGCTTGTGAAATAGCATCTGAAAATGGTTCTACTTATTTTATCTTTGATAGAGATGAAGTGAATCTTTCAATGTGCTGTAGATTGAAAACAACTATCAAAGATATGTATATGATTGAACATCCTGAAAGCATGAGATATTGTGGTTTCCAAAATGTTAGTATTAATTTACCACAAGCTGCTTATCGTGCTGGAAAAAACAATGTTAAAGAATGCATTGAAGAAATAAAACGAGCAATGGATATTGCTATGCAAGGCCATTTAGAGAAAAAATCATTCATAAATGAATTAATGACATTTGAGAATGGCACTTTATGGCAAATTGGTAAACTTGCTGAAGATGGCAGAGCTTATGTTGATTTAGAGAAAGCGACCTATATTATTGGAGTCATAGGTTTAAATGAGTGCGTTCAATATTTAATTGATGAACAATTACATGACAGTGAAAAAGCATACAAGCTTGGTTTAAAGCTTATAGCAGCTATGAACTTGAAAGCAAAGGAACTTGAAGATAAACATGGGTTGCGAGTAACATTAGAAGAAACACCTGGAGAAAGTGCTCCATACAAATTTGCTAGAACGGATATAAATGAATATCCTGAAAGCATTCACTATGTAAAAGGTGACATAGATACTGGAGCAATTTATTATTCCAATAGTGCTCATTTCGCTGCAGATGCACCGATTGACATTATTGAAAGAATTACGAAACAAGGAAGATTTAATACTTTAATAGAAAGTGGATCAATCACTCATGTTTTTATTGGTGAACAAAAGATTCCTACTGAATCAATATTAAATCTCGTTCGTAAAACTTGGGAACATACACAGAGCGCGCAAGTTGTCTTTTCTCCAGAGTTTACTATATGTAATGAATGTGGAAAGGTTAGTAGGGGTTACGGCCGAGCTTTGAGCCATGCAGCTCACAGCACATCTGAATAAAGGGAAGAGTAAATACGAACCATCCGAGGAAAAACAAGTATGGAACATACAAAAATAGAGAAACATATAACAAAAGTAACCGAGATTGAAACCACTGAAGAACATGTCAAAAATCTAGAGTCGGGTGAAGCTTGCTCACCACATTGCCCATACTGTAATAGTGGAAATGTTTACGGTATGAGTCGAGTGGTGGGGTATTTCAGTATAATAGAAAACTGGAATAGATCTAAAAAAGCTGAATTGAAGAGAAGGCAGAAAGGCAAATATTGGTCTGATGAAATATAAATTAATTTCACCAAACCAGCTTTTACTCTCCTTCTCTATTTTATCTTTTTAAATAAAAAAACAAACTATAATTTAATTTAAATTAATAATTGAGGATAAAATAATCATGAAATTAAAAGTGTTTACAAAAACTGAATGCCCTAATTGTCCAGCTGCAAAAGAAATTTGTAAGCAATTAGAGAAAA
>JAEOUJ010000024.1 GCA_016839405.1 Candidatus Gerdarchaeota archaeon
GATTGTAAATTTGTGATACCAGATGCTCATCCAATAGGTGATCATCAAGAAACTATTATCATTGAAAGTAATCTAGGTGTAACATTAGCAGTTACAATTGAAGTAAATGTTCAATCTCCGATTTTAAGAATTGGTTTTGATGTTTATCATTCACTTTGGGATATTGATCACTTGTTTGGACAATTTAATGAATTAAGACTTGAACTAACAAATGAAGATATTGCTTTAACTGAATTAACCCATCTAGATAATTTCAGTCAATTAGCAAAATATGATGCGGTAATAATTCCTGATCCAAATTCCTATGGTATTATTCTAGAAGAAGAATTGAATGCTATCTCAACAAATCGAAATTTCACAACTGAAACATTAGACTACTTAGCAGATTATGTTGAAGCAGGACATGGTTTATTTATTATTAGCACAGATAATGATTCAGCATGTTTAACAGAAACAAATCGTTTAACAAATCTCTTCAATGTTTCAATTGATGAAGAAACAATTCCTGAAACAATAATTTATAATGAATTGACAGGAGACTATAACGTTCTAAAAATAACTGAAATGAATGACACACATGAAGTTACAACAGATTTAATTGATTTTGATTATCTAGGTGCAAGATTAAGTATCTTAGGTGACAATGCAAACACTATTGCTTGGTTTGGAGAGATTACTAATGCTGTTTTAGCTGCCTATGTCTCAGAAAATAATACTTTAGGAAGAGTAATTATAACAGGCTCAAATTTTATGGCAGATAATTGGGGTATAAATGGACTTTATAATTCATCTAACAACCTTGATTTTATAATCAATGTAATTGAATGGATAACAAACACAACAATTACTCCTGCTTTACCCCTAAAAACAATAGAAAATATGAATGCATTGACTAATAATCAAATAGATGTTAATAGCTATTTCATTTCACTTCAAATTAATCTATTTCAATCAATTCCAGCATTAACAATCCCTAATGTTTTTGCTATAGATCATAAAAAAATGGAAAAATAATTTGTGCAATTAAAAGATAAAAGAAATTGCACTTTTCTTTTTATCTGCCCATTCAATATAACCCTTTACTACCATAATTTCAAATATACGTTTCAGGTCTTCTTGAGGAATAGAACTCCATGGTTGACCAGCAGATTGAATGTCATATAATGTCATAACACTATCAGCACTTGCAGCTCGACCTGTTTTAATACTCCATTCATATATTATATCTGCCCATTCATCTAAAGTTCGCCAATACAATCTTAATCGGATTTTTTTCTTATCCCACCATAAACCCATCTCTTGGGCGACAATATAATCACCAATTTGTTGTAATTGTTCACGGTCAAGTTTCTTTTTAGCTTGTTTATTATTAAAAGGATATTTTGCTCGTTCTTCTTCAATATGAATTATATGCTTGATATTTATTCGAGCATATTCCATAATAAAATTCGACCAATCAGCACACCAAGAATCCAATTGTTTCTGATGTTCAGGTGTAACATACATCCATGGTTTATTAATCCATTCAGGAAGAATTTCTAATAATTGTCTTTCTACATCTTCACCAAGATCAAAAAGATCTTCTCGTGATATAGCTACATCAGATTCAATTAATTGTTCAATTCTTAATAATGCATTGAAAATTTTTTCTTCAGTAGTAACAGGATTTTCAATTAATGAAATAGTTACTGTTGCTTCACGTGGGGGTTTAATTTTAGAGTCAGTTTCTTCAGTGGGTGGTTTCTCTTTTACATCTGTGATCGGTTGTTTCTCTTTCACTTTAACCGATTCATCAGATTTTTCTTTGGTTTTTGATTTACGTTTCTTCTGTTTTGTTGACATTATCGTTCCCCACTGATAACTATTCCAAAGTGTTAATCAGTTAAGTGGTTTATTTTGTGCTTCTTAATTTAACAATTTTTCTTTTTAAACTTGTGGATTTTTAGATACTACCAAACTCCTCAGCCCAATCACGATGTTTTAATAATTCTTCTGGGGCAACGCTTGGTTTAATTTTCTCCATAGCATTCATGAAATCTTCTATAGTTACTTTTCTTGCAGTAATATTAGGGTCATCTAAAGCACCTGAAATATCCAATTCACGAACTGGCATCATTACTGCTTCTCGACATAAAAGTTGTATGTCACGTCCAGAATATCCTTCACTAACTTCTCCTAATAGATTCCAATCTACTGATGGATCACATTCAACACCTTTTGTATGTATTTCGAAAATTTTGGCACGCGCAGGAAGATCTGGTAAGTTTATGTAAATTCTTTTTTCAAATCTACTTCTAAAAGCAGGATCAAGTTCCCATGGGAGATTAGTTGCTCCAATAACAACTATTCTGTCTTCTTTTTTAGTTGTAACACCATCCATCATTGTCATCATTGTTGTTTTAACACGTCTCATAGCATCATGTTCACCCCCACCTCGTGCAGATGCAATGCTATCTACTTCATCTATAAAAATCAATGATGGTTGTTTCTCAATTGCTGAATCAAATAATTGTTGAACAAGTTTTTCAGATTCTCCAAGCCATTTTGAAATGATACTTGAAGCACTTACATTGAAGAATGTTGCATCAACTTCTGTGGCTACAGCTCTAGCTAATAACGTTTTACCTGTACCAGGTGCGCCAAAAAGCAAAATCCCTCTCCAAGGATTACGTGCTCCTTTAAATAAATCAGGTCTTTTCATTGGCAAAATAATTGCTTCACGCAAAGCTCGCTTTGCTTCTTCTAAACCTGCTACTTGGCTCATTTTAACATTGGGTTTTTCAACAACAATTATATCAGAAATTGCTTCCTCTAGTTCATCCTCTTCCTCATCACCAGTATCAGTGTCAGAGCTTTTGCTAGTACTTTTTTTCCCGCTCTTTCTTTTTGAACCATCAGCTCTTTGTAAACCTTGATCTTTTAATTCTTTCGCTCTAGCAAGATATTCTTTTGCTTTTACATAATACATATTTTTTAATTGAGGATTGCTAGTAAATTGCATCAATTGTTGTAACACTTCAGCTGCTTTCAAATAATTTTGATGAGCCGCTTTATAATTCCCTGCTCTATCTTGATCATATGCTTTTTGTGCATACTTTGATGCGTATTGATACAATGATGAATTTGACAAACATTACACACTCGTTATTCTTTTTTAATATCTAACTTATATATTTACCATTCCTTGCAATTTTAGTAAACGACAATTATATTGAAAAATATTTAGAAATTAAATAAATTCCAGTTAAAACAACTATAAATATCTATCATATCATTTGTTTGTTTACTTTTATTATAATTTAAACTATTCATCTTTAATAGCAATTAATAAATCACCTACATTTGTTCCTGTTGGACCTGTAATTATTAAATTACCTGTTTTTTTCAGGAAATTATATGAGTCATTATTTTTAAGAAAATCAGATTGTGATAAGTCTAATTCTTTTCCTCTATTAATTGTATTACCATCTACAATAGCACCCGCTGCATCTGTTGGTCCATCTATACCATCTGATCCAATTGATGCAAGAATGATGTTATTCTTATTTTCTAAAATACTGCACGCAGCTAGGGATAGTTCTTGATTTCTGCCCCCCTTACCCAAACCTTTTATTGTAACCGTTGTTTCACCTCCAGCAATAAGAACTGTTTTAGGTTTTTGTGTAAGTATTTCATTAGCTAAATTCAGCCCAACTTTTTTCGCTTCCCCCTTTATTTCTGTCGATAAAATCTTACATTCATAACCTAGTCTTTCAGCATAATGCTTCATTTTTGAGCATGAAATTTTATTAGAGGCAATTATGAAATTTCTAACTTTGTGAAAAATTGGATTGGATTCCTTTAGTGTTTTAGTTAACTCCTGGTTATCCCGCAAATAAAATAATTCGTTAACTGACAATGGTAAAAGTTGTTTTATCCTATATTTCTTGATAATTTTTTTAACATCACTAATTGTTGTTTTATCTGGAGCTGTTGGACCTGAAGCTATAGTATCTAGTCTATCTCCAATTACATCACTGATAATTAATGAAACAATTTGAGCTGGATAAGCAATTTGGGCTAATTTTCCACCTTTAACTTTTGATAGATGCTTACGTAGTGTATTAAGCTCGTGAATTGTCCCCCCTTTTTTTGTTATTAATGAAAACACTCTTTCCAAATCTGTTAATGTTATCATTTCAAAAGGCATTTCCAATAATGCTGAACCTCCTCCACTTATTAAGCATATAACAAGATCATTTTCCTCCAGATTTTCAATTAATGAGATTATTTTTTTCGTGCTCTCTATACTTTCTTTTGTAACAAAAGGATGACCAGCAATTTGCCTTTTTATGATCTTCAATTTACTTAATGTATCAATATTTTCTTCTGGTACATTTATTAAACCAGTAGAAATTTTATCGCCTAATATTTTTTCAATTGCAATAGCCATTTGTGCTGATGCTTTACCTGCGCCAATAACTATTATTTTCATAGAAGGTTCTAATTTTCTTTCCCAAATATCACCAATAGTAAGAATATTGTTTTTTAATTTAACTACTCTATTTATCGCTTCAAATGGATCAGCTGCTTTAATGCCTTCTGTTAAGATATCTAAAGTTAATTTCCTCAATGTTTTATTTTTCACGCTTTTTGTATCAGCTAACAATTTTTCATAATTTTTTATTATGTCTTCTTCTGTAACAATTAATCCCTCATTTTTTGTTTAAATTATCATTTCTCTAATAACTTTTAAAGAAGAATTAAAAAAGACTTTTTCCTAGTTTTATAGTAGGTGAAATAATGAATAGAGAATTTATACGTTTTCGTACAAACACATTATTTAATCAACGCTTTTTACTTGGTGTTTATGCACCAATTATCCTTGAATTCATAGTTTATGCTATCTATACCGCTGTCAAAGGTACAGAAGCAAATTGGAGCATTTTGCTTTGGGCATTAATGTTAGTTGCACCTGCTTTGTTTATCTATATGATTTCACCTATGTTGATTTATTTCGTTAGTGGAATTGGAAAAAATTATGAAAAGAAATTACGAGATAATGTTGATTCTATTTTTATTTTTTCAGATGATATCGAAAGTCTTTCAGAAAAACAAAAAACATTAATTAGAGAATCAATTGAAAATCAATTATTACCACAATTGGTTTCTCAAGTTAGAGAACTTTATATTGATTCTTTTGTTAGTCGTTCAAAAAATAGCACAAAAAATAATCTCTTAAGTAATTTTGAAACACTTTTTCTTTTTTCAACAATATGGTCTATACTCTCTTTATTTGATTTTATAGGAATAATTGTTTTGCACTTCAAACCAATAGTATTAGATTTTATCATAATAGATCAAATTACTAATGAAGTTAATGTAATAATATTCGCACTGATTTTTGGAACATTAACAATTTTAAGTGATATTCTTGCCTATTATTCAATTGGTCGTTTAAGAAAATTGATGCTAGATACTCTACCAATTGTCGTACCAATAGATGAAGAAGAACAAATTAATCGAAGTAATTACATTCGTGCGATAAGTCAATTTCCAATTGAAAGTGTTGTAGGGGAAAGGATAATTAGAAAACACTCAAGAAGAATAGATGAGATTTATAGAGATGAATTTTATGAACCTTTATCAGAAGCTTTGAGAGTTTATGCCAATAATATGGTTGCGAAACAACAAGCTTGGCGAATCTACAAACCAATTTTAGATGATTTAGATATAACTGCAGAACAAACTGCTGTAATCAAAGATCGATTTTTTGATAGCCCTTTTTATGAAATCGCTCGAGGAGTATTTAGTTATGAACACGAGCTGAAATCTCTTAAGACAGATATGGAATATGTTAAAAATCGATTAAAACATTGGGAAGAAATTTCTGAGGAAGAAAGAGCAACTGCTTTAGTTTTCCTATTTAGATCAACAGAACAATTATTTAAGGGACTAATAGAAAGATTAGAAGCTCCAGTAGAAATTTATACGAATTTTAATATGATTTTAGAATTTTTAAGAGAGCATAACCTAATTTCTGAAAAAGATGAAAAAGCCTTTGATAATATTCGCAAAAAACGCAATACTTTGGTTCATCAATCAGGCCGCATTGTTTCAATAAAAAAGAATGAAATTGAGAAATTTCTAATTAGTTTAGAAAGCGTTTTATTAAATGTTGAAAAAAACCTCAAACTATAAATTGTTTGAGTAGTAATTTATTTCATATTTTTCAGCTTTCAAATTAATTTTCAAGAAAACATTTTTGAATGACATATAATTGACCAGATTTTAGTGTTTAATTTAAGTGATAATAATGTCAGAAAAAACTAAAAAATCAACTACTTCAACTAAAAAAGCATCTACATCAAAAACCAGTACAAAAAGTAGCTCAACAAAGAAAGAACCTTCAACAAAAAAACCATCAACAACAACAAAGAAACCAACTAGCAAACCTAAATCTACAGCAAAAAAACCAACAACTTCTACCAAAAAGTCAACAACAGCAAAAAAACCTACTACTAAAGCTAAAAAGCCAACTACATCTACAAGTAAAACAAAAGTCTCTGCCAAAAAACCTACAACAACTACAAAGAAGCCAACAAAGAAAAGAATGAAGGTAATTAAAGCCAAAATACTTAGTTATAGGCGTAATAATAGACTACAACAAACTAATCAAGCCATAGCTAAAATTTTGGATGAATATAATCATAAAGCATTACTTGGTAAGAAATTAATTGTAACATTTCCAAATAGTGATGTAGAAGCTACAGCAACTGTTGTTGCAGTTCATGGTCAAATAAAAAATCGTCAGGTAAGAATTAGGTTTAATAATAAAGGCATGTCTGCATATGCATTAAATCAAATAGCAGAAATTCAAATATAAAAGTAATTTTGGGAGTTGAGGAAAATCCTCATCTCTCGTTAAAATTATAAATCAGGTAATTTGACTTGCCATTGTTTTAATAGATCAATTAACATTTTCTTGCGTTTAACACCGCCACTTTTGATCTTATATACATTTGTCATTCCTGGAGAACCTATATGTTCATATAGTTCTTCAATTAATTTATCACATAAATCATTGAATGAACTATTATCTGTAATTGCTTCAAGGTATTTAATAAAAACATCAAAAACTTGAACGAGCTCTGGACTTGGTGTTCTATCAACAGGTTGTCCTTTCTTTGATTTAAGCTTTTTAGGATAAGATACTGGTTTAGCTACTGGTTTTTCTTCTTCTTTTCTAACTTCTTCAGCTTGATCTGCTATAACATCATCTTTCATTGGTTGTTCTTTTACAACTTCTGATTCCTCACTTTTTGCATGAATACTTTTGCCTTTAAGGAATTCACTTGGTTTAACATATCTATCGCCAGGTTCTAAAGCAATTTCATCTTTTGGTTTTTCTACCTCTACTTCTTCTTTAACCACTTCTTTTTTAACAGGTTCAGGTATAATCTCTTCTGGTTTAGGTCTATCGGGAATAATTTCTTTCTCAATTCTCGTAGGAGTGCTAATTATAGGTGTTGTGGTTGTAAGTTGGGTCGCTGCTAAACGAGGTTCAAATACCTTTTCAATTTCATGAGCATGTATAGCAATTTGATTCAATATTTTTTGTTTAGTTATGTTTCGATCATCCATTATTTCACTTAATTCTACACCTAGAAATGCTACAAATTCTTTTTTAAATGGATCATCAATTGTTCCATAAAGCTCATCCAATTCATCAATTAGATCTTCTATTTTTCTTTTTGTCTCACCACCACCAACTCCCTTCTTTCTAAACTCATCAACCTCTATTTCTAATTCTTTTAATTCTCTTTGCATATCTTTCATACGTAGCTCTAATTGACTATTCTCAACTTCAAGATTATTGGCTTCATCTAATTTTTGATCCAATTTTTCTTTTGATTTTTTTAAATCCTCAGTTAGGGATTCATTAGTCATTTTCAAATATTTATTTTCTTCAGTAAGTTTAATATTCTCCTCTCTTATTCTAGCATCAGTTTGTGCTCCAACAGATAATTCACTAAGCTGTTTTTGATATTCTTTAACTTGAGCATCAGCAGTTTGATATTTGCTTCGCATTGTAATATTTGATTGTTTTAATTCAGTATTCTCTGCTTCAAGTTCTTCATTTCTTTCTGAATACTTAGTTACCATACTTATCATTCTTGGAGCCATACCAAGACTAATATTTTTACTAATTAGTAGTGAAATAAGATTCTCTAATTCAAAATATTTCATTTCTTTTTGTCTTAAAAGGTTGGCAGGGCGTAATAGCATATCAATATCATCAATAAAAAATGCTAAATTAGAATAACCAAGTTCTTTTGCTTTGCTTTCTAATTTATTTAATTGTTTTGGATTGATATTATCTGCTCCTTCTTTACTCATAAAACTTCACCTTTTTTTATCTATAGTCTATTTTATGCTTCAAAAGATTTTTCTTATTTGAATAACTTGTAAAACTTCCTTATTATCTTTTAGATAGGGAATTTCTATCAAAAAATCAAATTAAAGCTATATAAAACCATTCATTTAAGAAATGTTTTATAAAATAACCTTTAAAAAAGTCAAGAAATATAAAATAAATTGATTTGTATCACCCGAAAAAACATCTGCAACTCTTTTAGAAAAGATATTTTTAGGTGAGTCAAAATAAAAAATCTATTGAGGTAAAAAAGTGATTCTTCCCTCTGAATTCAAACTTCATGAGCAAAGAATATCAAAAGATACTTTAGATGCTATTGATTTTCAATATGATCGACTAGCACTAGATCCAACTGACATAAAGGTATTTCTTAATCGTTTTCTAAAAGTGTCTCAATCGCCAACATTACCTCCAAATGATTATGAGGTTGTATATTTAGCAGCTAAGGTAGCTTATATGCTTTCAAAATATGATTATTTTGATTCTGAGTATTTCCAAGAAAAATACAAATATAACAATGGAGCAAAAATTTGGTTTGCATTAGCTTTAGCTGCAAGGGGTAAAGTAGAAAAATCAATAAAAATTCTTGAAACAATTTTAGAAGAAATAGATGAGAAAATTGACGCTTTGCAATATATTGAGTGTTTGGGATTATTAGCACAAATTTACTATGTAAGGGGTTCGAAATTTAAAGAAGAATTAGAATCTTTAATAGAGAAAATAGATAGTTTTCAAGAGAATTTCAAACAAAATTTAACTGATTTTGATATTATGTTTATGCCTGCATATTTAATTAAAAATCGATTAAATTTGCAACTATTACCTCCTAATGAGGCTATAAAAGAGACATCTAATCTATATAAAATAGCTAAAAATAATAATCAAAATTATTTTTCTATACAATTTCAACTTGATCTTGCATATGCAAATATTCAAGCCCGAAATATAACTGAGTCAAAACAAATATTAGATGAAGTATTTCAAATTTTGGAAAATCTAAAATATAAAGCATTAGAAGCCAAATCTATTCGAATATTGGGCAATCATTATGAAATTAATAAACAATATGATTTGGCTGAAAAGAATTTCTTAATTGCTAAAAAGAATTATGAGACACTTGAAGATCAAATCGGTATTGCTACTTGTATTTCTTTGTTAGCCAATTTAGCTGAAAAACAGGATGAAATATCAAAAGCTGAGCAATATTATAATGAAGCATATTCAATATCTGAGATAATGTCTGATTTTTATAGCATGTCTGTTGCTTTATCATCTTTAGCAAGAATGAATGCAAGAAAAGGAACTTATACTGATGCTCTAGAAATGTATTCAAAAAGCCTAACTCTAATTAAAGATAATAATTTTGATCATCTTTTACCATCAACATTAGATGGATTAGCTTATATCAATTTTCTAGTTGGTGATTTTTATTCAGCAGCTGAAAATAAATCAAGCGCATTGGAATATAAAGAGAAATTTGATTTTGATGATAATGATATTCTTGTTGATAAAATCAGATTAGGTCAATTATATGCTATTAATGGTGAATTAGATTCTGCTTTTAATGAGTTTGAATCAGCATTAAATATTTGTACAAAATTAAAAATAAAAGATGATCGATATTTCGATATTTTAAATTGGTTATTCGAAATTTCAACAGCTATAGGAAAATTACATTTAGCTGAATCATACATGGGTAGAGCTGATTTATTTGCTTCAATACATAATTCCAAAGAAGAAAATGCCCAAGCATTAATTTCAAGAATTAGATTTCTCATTCAAAAACAAGATTTAGATGCTGCAGAAAATTTACTTGAAACTGTTTTTCAACAAGTGCAAGATTTTCCATCACCTTTAACTATGGCTTTAGCTTTGATTGAAAAATCAGCAATATTAGTTTATAGATTGATAGAAAAAGAAGACCAAGAATTTCTTGAAATGATTTTACAAACAATGGATGATATGTTATTTATTTCATTGGATCTTGAATTCCTACCATTAACAATGTATACGAAAAAAGTCTTAGGAAAAATACTAGCTTATAAAAAAGATTTCAATGAAGGAATTGAAGAACTTGAAGAAGCTATTGATTTATCTAAAGAGCTTGGAATGAAAAGTTTCGAGGACACAATTAAATCAGATTTAAAAATGCTTGAAAAAATGAAGGAAACAATTGAATCAATAGATGAAGAAGAAATAGCTAAACAAAACAAATTATATTTGCAAGATGCAGTTAATTTCTTAAGGCAAACATTTTGGTTAGTCAGCGCTTCTGAACACCAACGAGAATAACTTACACACGATAATTATTTAGCATCAGAAATTAATTTTAATTAAATGGGAAGATACACAAATGACTGATTTAAATAAAATATGTGAGAGAATTGATGAATTAATCAATGATTTAGGTGGATATTGGCCAAAAGAATGGCTATTGCAACCTGTTATGGAAGAATTAGGAGAATTTTCTAAAGAAATGCAAATTGATGCAGGTTTACATCCAAGGAAAAAAACTACAAATAAAAAATTAACAGAAGAATATGGTGATTTATTATTTTCAGTTATAGCATTAGGAAGAGGATTGGCAATTGATATTGAACAAGCTCTATTAAATTCTATTAGCAAATTCAATCAAAGAGATAATAAGAAAAAATAACATAAATCATTAACTTGAAAACCTTTTTTAGAATAATAATGTAAAATTCCTCATTGAATTTGTGCGTGATACCAAATATGAAAGAAGAGATTTTAAAAATAGCAAATGAATTAAAAGACGAAGTAACAAAATGGCGAAGACATTTTCACATGCATCCAGAATTAGGTTATGAAGAATATGAAACTTCAAAATTTGTTATAAAAGAATTAAAAGAAATGGGTATAGAAGTAAAAACAAATGTAGCAAAAACTGGGGTAATTGGTTTAATAAAAGGAACTGCTGGTGATGGTAAAACTATTGGAATAAGAGCTGATATGGATGCACTGCCTTTACAAGAAGAAAATGATGTTCCTTATAAATCGAAAAATGATGGTGTTATGCATGCATGTGGACATGACGCTCATACAGCAATTTTGTTAGGAGTTGCTAAAATTCTTAGTAAAATTAAAGATAAAATAAATGGTAATATAAAACTCTTTTTCCAACCAGCTGAAGAAGGTTTGGGCGGAGCAAAACCAATGGTGGATGAAGGTGCACTAAAAGATCCAGAGGTATCAGCTGTTATTGCTTTACATGTAGCTGATGAAGTTGATATTGGATATATAGAAATGAAGGATGGTAGTTTTACTGCAAGTGCTGATAAAATTTGGTTAGATATACAAGGCAAAGGAGGTCATGCTGCAGCACCACATGAAACAATAGATCCAATAGTTGTTGCTTCTCATCTTATCATAGCTTTGCAAACAATTGCTTCTAGAAGCACTGATCCAGTAAATCCTGTAGTAGTAACTATCGGTGAGTTTCATGCTGGTTCTGTCTATAATGTTATACCTGAAACAGCTAAATTGGTAGGAACTGTACGTGCTTTAAAACCAGAAGTTAGAGAAGAAACATATGAGAGTATAAAACGGATAGCTGAAGGCATTTCAAAAACATTTGGAGCAAAAATTACTCCTGGAATAAAAAGAGGTTACTCACCGGGATTTAATGATCCAAAAATAAATGAATTGATTAAAGAATCAACAATTGAGCTTTTAGGTGCTGAAAGGGTAAATATTGCGGAAAATCCATCAATGGGTGCTGAAGATTTCTTTGAATTCAGTGATAATGGAAAAATACCTGTTTCTATGTTTTGGCTTGGAATTAGAAATGAAGATAAAGGGATTATTCATCCTGGACATAGTCCATTATATAATATTGATGAAGATGCATTACCATTAGGTTGTGCCATTTTGACGTTAACAGCAATTAAATACCTTTCAAAATAGAAAATCTATTGGTGTATCATACTTTATCCTTTTTTTTCTTAATTTAAAAAAATAAGTTTTTATGTAACTTGTCTATAACGTAATATTAAATAAGTATCAAAACTTCCTCTATGAAAAGGATGGTGGTAAAATACCATGTCAGATAAAGAAATGCAAGTATCAGAAGAAGATTTACAAGGCGTTAAACTAAAAGAAACACACACAAAAGCACAAGAATCAGAAATGAAATTGTATTTCAAATGCCCAGATGGAACTATAATTGAATGGCCCGTATGTTGCGGGGAAATTATGGAACTTGAAGGCGATAAATTAACTTGTGTTGTTGAAGGTTGTAATGCAAAAGTAGATGTTCCAACCTGCAGTGATGGTTCAAAAGCTCAACCATTTATTGGCAAGGCATAAAAATTTCTTTGTTTTTTATTACAGGAAAAGTAAACAAGGGATATCCCCTTTATCTCTTTTCTTTCTTTTAAATTAGAAACGCCATCTAATTGGTTTTAATCCAATTATCTCTATTATTTCATTTATTCTTTGTATATGATATTGTGGTTTTTTTTCACCTTCAAGTGTTTTAACATCAATTTTTTTAGCAGGATCAAATAAAACACTAACAAAACCAGCTCTATTTGCTCCAATTATGTCAGTATCAATTTTATTTCCTATGTAAATTAATTTTTCTGGCTTCCTAAAATTTAATTTCTGCATAACTAAATCAAAACTGTAATTTGCAGGTTTCCATTGACTTGGCAAATCATTAATTATTACAACATCAAAAAAATGTTGTATGCCCAAATACATTAATTTCTCCCATTGTTTAACTTTAATACCATCAGAAATAATCCCAATTTTTATATCTGCTTTCATTAGAGTTAATAGAGTTAAAATAACATCAGGAAAAGGTCTTAATAAAGCATATTTTGAAGAATGATATGCAACTATTGCTGCAGCGATTAATTTAGGATGAATTTCATATCCAAGTTCTTCTATCAATCTATTAAAATGTTCGCCATAATTAGACCCATATTCTTCTACAATTTGCATTAACTTATCAAATGCTTCATCTTCATCTAATTCAACACCAGCTTCACGAATAGCTCGAATAGCATTTCTCCTGGCAGTTTGTGACATTAAAGTACTATTAAAAAGCGTATCATCTAAATCAAAAAGCACGGCATCAAATTTCAGTTGATTAGCCATTCTAAATCTCCTATTTAATCAAGGATTTTTATATAAGATTTGTTCTTCACAATTCTATGCTTCTTTTTCAGCTTCTTCATCTGGATGTTGAAATAGTTCTCCTCTAATGTATTTCTTTGCTCTTTCCTCATATTTTTCTTGACATACAGGACTACAGAAATACCTTTTCCTGCCTAATATTGCTTTAGAGAAAACTTCACTTGAGAATTCACGGTGACAATAATCACATCTAATTAGTAAATTAATAGGTGTTTTTGGAAGTTCTACTTGTTTACACATAAAAGTATCTAGGTTTATCGATGAAACAAGCTCCATTACATCATCACCAGGCAATGAATTTACATGTTTAATAAATTCTAGCTTATCTTTATCACTCATTGGATGTGTTACAATAATTAAATTATAGTGGCCTGATGTTATTGTCATATTAGCAATAAAGGGACTATCGTAAATCATTTTAGCTATTTTATCTAATTCACTTGGTTTTGTCTTAAGAAGGAAAGTCATAGAAGTACCTTTCATTATCATATGAGTATCTATAACAATAGTAAATTTCTCAATTAAACCAGCATCTATATATTTCTGAATGCGGGTTTTTATAGAAGGAATAGTTAAATTTGTTTCTCGAGCTAAAGAAGCATAACTTGTTCTTGAATCTTCTAGTAATGTGGATAAAATTCTTAAGTCCGTTTTATCAAGTTTGTGCATTTAAACCTGCCCTCATATTGATTATTATTATCAATACTATTGTTAGTTAAAGAATTCATTTCTTTTAAATTCTTTTGCCCAAAACTAACGGATTTACATGATAATTTATAAAAAGAATTAGAATATTGATTCGTTAATAAACAGTAATGAAATTCCTATTAAGAGATGCAAAACATGAGAAAAATCGATCTTCGTAGTGATACAGTAACAATGCCTTCTGAAGAAATGATGGAAGCTATTCAAAAAGCAAAGCTTGGAGATGATGTATATGGGGAAGATCCAACAGTAAATGAATTGCAAGAGAAAGCTGCAAAAATCTTGGGAAAAGAAGCAGCTTTATTGGTATGTTCGGGGACAATGGGAAATATTTGTGGATTAGTTGGACAAACTCAAAAAGGCGATGAAGTTATACTTGAAAAAAATTCTCATATATTCCTTCATGAAGTTGCAGCTGCAGCTGTAATAGGAGGATTGCAAATGAGAACTATTGAAGGAGTTGATGGTTACAAAATAACTCCAGAAATGGTAAAAAATGCTGTAAGAGGAAAAGATGTTCATTATCCTATTAGCTCCTTAGTTTCTATTGAAAATACTCACAATATGGCTGGAGGTATCCCTTGGACTAAAGATGAAACAAATAACTTAGTAAAGTCTGCAAAAGAATACAATTTGAATGTACACATAGATGGTGCTCGGATATTTAATGCTGCTATTGCATTAAAATTGCCTGTTAGTGAGCTCGTTCAAAATGCTGATTCAGTTATGTTTTGTTTAAGCAAAGGATTAGCTTGTCCTATAGGTTCAATTATTGCAGGTAGTCAAGATTTTATTGATAAAGCTTTACGTGTAAGAAAAATGCTTGGCGGTGGAATGAGACAAGCAGGTATAATTGCTGCTCCTGGGATAATAGCTTTAGAAAAAATGATTGATCGATTAGATGAAGATCATAAGAACGTACAACTATTAAAGAAAGGATTATCAGAAATAAAAGGAATTAAGACTAAAGAATGTTATACAAATATTCTTTTTATTGATATTACAGGATTAGGTATCCCAGGTATTCAATTTAAAAAATCACTAAAAGAAAAGAATATTATTGTAAGTAGTAGATGGGACACTACATTTAGATTAGTTACTCATTTTGGAATTGAGAAAGAAGATATCGAATATGTTATAGAGACAATTCATTCACTTTATGGTTAAAAATATCTAAAAAATATTAATAAAAGAGTATTCAGAATTTACCTAGTATCGTTTATACAAAATCACATCAATGCAATTTAATAAAATGCACCAAAAATTACATCGTTGGATTATCTATGGTTAAAATATTCATAACAGGAGCTACTGGTCAAGTAGGTAGTCATTTAGTTGAGTATCTTATAAATGAAAATGAATTAGGAATTTCTTCCCCAAAGGATATTTTATGTTTAGTACGAAATTCTGCAAAATCTGATAATTTAAGGGAATTAGGTGTAACAATCGTTGAAGGTGATTTACAGGATTGGGAGAAAATTACTCAAATAATAAGCAATGATATAACTTATGTTTTTCACATAGCTGCTAATATCCTATTAAATCAAACATATGAACAAATGTATATCCCTAATGTGCTAGGAACAAGAATAATGTTAGATGCTTTTGCTAATTCTACTGCTAAATGTTTTGTGTATACTAGTTCAATATCTGTTTATGATGATAGAAAAATGAAAAAGCGTGTTTTTAGAGCAAATGAAAAAACTCCTTTTGGTCCACTAAATGGTAAACCTTATCCTGTTACAAAGAGAATCGCTGAAAATATTGTTCAGGATTATGTTAGAAGATATCCAGAAAAAAAATTTATTATAACCAGACTCAGTATGGTAATAGGTTCAGGTGATAGACAGACAGTTCCTGCTTTAGTTGAAGCTTTATCATATAGAATTATTCCTAAATATATCAATAGGGGAAAAAATGTTATGTCTTTTACATCACCACTAGATGCAGCTCGGGCACAGGTTTTTTTAGCAAAACTCAATTCAAATATTTCTGGAGAAGCATTCAATGTTGCCAGGGAACCAGTTAATTATCGGGAAATGATGAAAATAATAGCTGCTTATTACAATAGAAAAGAACCTAAATTTTCCATTACTTTTTGGTTTTTTAAATTACTATTACCTTTTTTGCGTTTTTTGAATAAAATATTGCCAAAATTTAAACTAATTAAAACAGCTTTATCCCCTCTAGCAATACATTATATTGGTCGTAGTTTTATATTTGATTCTAAAAAATTATCCAATCTAGGTTTTGAATATAAAGTGACTTTAGAAGAAGCTATTTTAGAACGTTTGAAGGAACTAGATCCTGATAAAAAAATGATTAAACCTGGAATATTTCTAAAAAGACGATAAAAAATTACTTTTTCATTTTTACTTAAACATTTATTAAATAAAGTATTAAATTTAGGTTTAATCTGTAGGGAAAAACAATGATTAAGTGTATCTCATTTGATTTTGATAGAACTCTATCACATGTTGTACCTTTGACTCATCATTATATTCCTAAATTATTAAAGGAAAAAGGACTTGTTATATCAATAGAAGAATTCATTGAAGCGTCTATAGAATTACGAAAAAATTTACCATCTCATCTAGTAAAAAATTTTGATATTTATGGAACACTATCTAGTGAAGAAAGAAAGCAATTCATTTTCGATTACAATTTAGCAAGAATTGACAATTTAAAAGCTCAATTAAAAATAAAGGATTATGAGCAAACGAAAATTTGGATTGTTGAACAATTAATGAAAAATCAAAAGAAAATATTATATGATGATGTTGTAGAAACCATTAAAAAATTAAGTGAAAAAAATTATCGTTTGTTTATTTTATCTGGAAATCATTCAGATGGTATTATTGAAATTCTATCTCAAGCAAAAATTTTGCATTTATTTGAAGATATAATCACAGTAGATAAGTATAATTCTTTGAAAACTGATAATTTTACAATTTTACTAAAAAAAACACAATTAGCACCTCATGAAATACTTCATATTGGGGATGATCTACAAACAGATGGTAAAGCGATTAATTATAATATTAAGACTTTAATAATCAGAAGACCTCATCAACTAATTTTTGATGAAAATGAAAATATTGCTAATTATAATGTAATAATAGAGCTTTCTGAAATATTCGATTTTCTTAATAATGATGTATTTATAAAATAATTTTTTCTATAGAGAAGTATTTAGATGTAAACCAAGAGTTTCATCATCTAAACCCCAAGCCATACCAATTAATTGAGGTAAATAATATACTGGTAATTTTACATCTTTATTATTGATTTTAGAAACAACTTCTTGTTTACTTTCATACTGACTTTGACAGAATGGACAAATTGTTGCCATTCCTTCATATTTTAATTTTTTCAATTCTATTAGCTTATCACCTGCAAGTTTAAATGGTAAATCTTTATCAGAAATAATACCACCAGCACCGCAGCATTCATGTAAAGTAGGATAAATCTCTGTTTTTATACCTAAATCTCTCATAATAGCCATCATTTTTTCTAATCTTGGTATTTTATCAATTGGTTCTTCGTTTCTTTCTTCTTCTCCATGGCATCCTAAATGAACGGCTATTTTTTTGTTTTTAAAATCATTAACAATTTTTTCTTTTATTGATTCTCTTGCTTCGTAAAGGATATCTATCAAATGGATAATATTTGTTTTTCCTGTGAAATTCAATCCCTCATTAGCCAATTGTTTGTTTATTGAATTTTTCAATTTTACATCATGTAGAAGTTCTTCTTTAGCCTCGCGGAAAGATATAAAACAACCATTGCACACTAAAGTTAAATTACGTTTATCCTTTTCAGCTAAAGCCATATTTCGAGCAGCAAGATATAACCATGTAGTTCTATCAATTCCAATAAATGGAAAACCACAGCAATTATATTCTGTTTGGATTTCAATAGGTAAATTTAATCTCTTTAAAATAGCTCTAATAGATAATTCATATGCATATTGAGAAGTTGGTGTTTTACATCCAAGATTGAGATATACAGGTTCCATTTTGATTACTCCTTTGATTTCTTTAATTTTTTATTATTACATTCTCGATTCAGAGAACCTAGCTCTGTTAATGCTTCTGTTATAGCTTTTGTATTGATTTTAGGTAATGACGGCAATCCTAAATCCTCTCTATTGAATTCATCAAAATCAGTTGTGATAATTGCTTCTTCCCTAGAAGACAATCCAGTTTCTTTAACTAATCGAATTAACATGTCAAAACCCTTCGGAACATGATCTAAGCACATCTTATAGCTTTCATTTTTTAATTTTGTAATGATTAGAAGAGGCGAAACATTTTGAGGACATCTTCGTTCACATCTTTTACATTGAACGCAAACCCAAAGATTATCATTAGATCTTAAATCATCCCGATCAACTTTTGATCTGGCAACTATAACATGAGGTTTAAAGGTGGGGTCATAAAAAGTAATTGGACATCCACTTGTACATTTTGCACAAATATAACAAGCTTTTTCATCGAAAATCATTTCATTTCCTCCTCTGTAGCGATATTCGCTTCTGCTAAGAATTTGCTTAAATTAATAAAATCTTCACCTATCGCTTCACGACGACATTCTGGACATAAAGTAATTAATTTTGAATCAATTAATTCAAATTCATCTTTAATTTGCTCTAAAATTCCTTCTGTAGCATATTTTACTCCACATTTTATACAAGCTATTAATTTACTCCCAGAAAATTGATGATCATCTTTAGTTAAAAATGGTTTAAGATGTATTTCTTTTTTAACAATAATTGCATCAGTTGGGCAAGCTCTTATACATGCTTCACAACCTGTACATAGATAGTGAGCATAATACATTTTCCGGTGAGTTTTTGTTTCTTTGGTAGTTATTGCTTTAGTTTCACATAAATTAGCACATGCACCACAGGTAACACATTTGGGTTCATCTACAATAATATTACCAAAACCTTCTCTAGAAATTATTTTACCTTTTGCGTCATCTAATTTATTGAAAGCTTTTGCGTATGCAATCAATATCTCTAAAAATCTATTCCTTTTGTCTTCGCTTTTTACTTTATCTTTAATATCAGGTAATTTTGGTAAATTTATTACTTCTTTTACAAAATCTGATGTTGAATTGGAAAATGCTTCGGGCATACCTGCTGAATTTAGGTATAAAGTTATATATTTTGGATTAACTCCAATTGCTTTTAATACCTCTTTTAAGAATCCAATACTTTCTTCTGCATGAACATTTCCATTTCCATAATGACATTGATCAGGTAAGCATCCTGAAACAAAAACCCCTTGTGCACCTTGAGCTAAACTTTCAAGAACCCAAAGAGGATCAGTTGTTCCACTACAAGGTGTTCTGATAATTCGAACATTTACAGGATATTTCATTCCAGATTGCCCCGCTAAATCAGCAGCTGCATATGCACATTCATTGCAGCAAAAACCAATAATTCTAGCTTTTTCCTTGCTCATGATTCTTTCACCTCAAGGCTTTTCTCAGTAATACCCTTAATTTGAGGTAGTATCTGTTTTGTCATGTAGTGTGGTAATTGTATTGCTCCTGTTGGACAAACAATTGTACATGTTCCACATTTTTTACAAACTGTAGGGTTAACAACCGCTATTCGTTTAATAACCCCTTTCAATTCAATAGCATCAAAAGGACAAACTTCTATACATGAACCACAACCAACACATATTTCTTCATTTACTTGAGCAGCATTATTAGCTAGAGTGATTTTACCAGTTATTAAACGACTAGCTGCAGAGCTAGCAGCAGCTTTGGCTTCACTAACAGAATCAGTAATTGTTTTTGGACTTGTTGCACATCCACAAATATACACTCCGGATGCTTTTGTATCAACAGGTTCCAGTTTTGGATGTAATTCTTTGAAATAATCATTCATTTCTCCATTACTTGAAGATGGATCAACACCAAAAATTAACCTTAATTCACCAGCTTTCTTACTTGGTCGCATGCCAACTTGTAAAGAAGCCATATCAACAACAATATTCTCTAATTTCTCAATAGCAGAATCATATACTTTTATCGCCAATTGACCATTTTCAAGAATATCAATTTGACTTGGTTTACCTCTAATAAATCGAACACCAAGTTCTCTTATTCGTTTATAATATTCTTCATATCCCTTCCCAACAGTTCGCATGTCTGAGTAGCAGATATACACTTTTGTGTTTGGATTTTGCTTTAATGTTAAATACGCATGTTTTAAACTAGCCATGCAGCCTACATTACAGCAATATCCAGCTATATCATCTCGAGAACCAATACATTGTATGAATGCAACAGATTTTGGAGGTGTATATGTATCTAATTTAACAAGCTTGCCATCAGTAGGTCCAGATATATTAAACATGAAACCAAATTCAGAATTTGTTACAATATTGGGACTATTAGTGTAATTAAATTCTTCAATTAATGATGGATCAAAATCCTCGAATCCAGTTGCAAGTATAATTGCACCAAAATACATTGTAATATATTCAGGTTTTTGTTTGAAATCTATTGCTCCACTTGGGCAATTTTTCTCACATCTTCGACATACGTCTCTACCTTTATCTCTATTTTTCAAATATAAGCAATGATTTTCATCAATTACAACAGCTTTTGGTATTGATTGTGCAAAAGGAAAGAAAACAGCTTTAGTTGTACCAATGTTACTGAAAAATTCATTTGGTCTTTTCTTTGATGGGCAATTGGCTATACATGTATAACATGATCGACATTTTTCTATGTCTACATATCTAGGATGTTTTAATAATTCAACTTGAAAATTTCCTCCATTTCTTTGGGATTTCACTACTTCAGTCATAGTCATAACTGTTATTTTTGGATGTGTAAAGGCTTCATTCATCTTTGGAGTTAAAATACAAGCTGCACAATCATTTGTCGGAAACGTTTTATCAAGCTTAGCCATATAACCCCCAATTGTTGCATCTTTATCTATTAAAACAACTTCAATATCTTTATCAGCTAAATCTAATGCTGCTTGAATACCCGCAACACCTGCTCCAACAATAAGAACACGTTTTTCTACAAGATATTCAGTTGAATCAATTGCTTCAAGATAAGCTGCTCTCTCTATAGCACCATTTACTAAATCAATGGCTTTTATTGTTGCTTGATCTTTATCTGAATGAATCCAAGAATTTTGTTCCCTCAAATTAACAAATTCTAAATAAAAGGGATTCAAGTTATTTTTCTCTAATACTCTTCTAAATGTTTTTTCATGGAGTTTAGGAGTGCAAGCAGCGACAACAACACGATCTATTTCCTTCTCTTTTATAATTTGGGCTATAAGCTCTTGTCCAGATTTACTACACATGAATTCATAATCTGTTGAATGTGACACAAGAGGATTTTTCCTAACTTCTTTGGCAACTTTTTTTACATCTACAGTACCTGCTATATTAGCACCACAGTGGCAAATAAATACTCCAACTGACATTTTGATTTCTCCATTTTGATATTTTTAATCATGACCTTCTTCAATTATATTTACAAAGCAAATCAAATCTTCACCTAACTTGAAAATTCTTTGAGCTGGTAATTTGATCTTTCTCATAGTCTCGCTAGGAATATCAACTATTTTCAAAGCATTCTCTTTACAAGCTACAACACATAATGGGGCTTCTTTATCATCACACATTTCACATTTACGAACTTTGGAATTATAA
>JAEOUJ010000025.1 GCA_016839405.1 Candidatus Gerdarchaeota archaeon
ATGAAGTTTTAAAAAATAATATATTCGATTTATCTGAATCAATCTACCAATCTATTTCAATTTCATTACTTTCTTCTTCATCTTCTGATTTTTCTTCTTTACTAATGATTTCAGAATTGTTTAGTTCGAAGGACTCTGATTTTACTACAGTTGTTTCTATTGGTTTTTCATCTGTGCTAGTTTCTGTTGATGCTCCACCAAGAGTTACTGTAGAAGCTTCTTCACGAAAAGATTTCTTTACATAGGCTTCACTAATTTCAGGAAAGAGTTCTTTATACAATGCTTCAGATTGTTCTTCTTTTAATCTTTCTTTTTGATCCTTTACTCGATCAAATCCATCATACCATTCTTCTATCTTTTTGGTCTTCTCTCTTCTTTCATCACGTCTTTTTCTAATTTCACTAGGTGAAAACTTCCATCGAAGCCATTCACCAAAAGTTTTGTTGTTTGGTTCCAAAACATATTTTCGAAGGAAGTATTGAACACCAAAAACTTGCAATATTATAACAAGAACGCCAGCAATATAAAGAGGCCATTGAACATATTTACCTTCTGTTATTATTACATACATTGCTACTGGAACTATTCCTATAGCCAAAACTAACATTGGAATACCTAATAAAATAAACATACCTTCGACTAAGTAGAAAAGAATAACATAGATTATATCACCAAAGCTGCTTGAACCACCGCTTTTTTTCTCTTCAGGAGGAACATAGGTCAAAATTTTTCACAACATAAGATTGGTACATTTAATGTCATTTTATAACTATATAAGCTTGTGTTTAATTACAAAAAATGTAAATAAATTGACATTACCACCAAACATCCTTCCAGCCAATTGTATAACCAACAACATTTGATGCAAAATGTACAGTAAAAGTTAATGGAAGTGTGATAGCCCAAAAATACCAAGGGAAAGCATATACAATGCGAGCAAAACCAAGACCAAAAACCATGAAACCTAACTGATCCATTACAATTAATGAACCACCTGAAGGTATATTCAAACGTCTTTTAATAAAAGAACCAACAGCATCTCCCGTAACTGCACCAAGTCCCTGAAAAAAACCAACAGTATAAGGTATTTCTAAACCAAGTATATGAAAAAACCACCACTTCGTAAACAAACCCATTAAAAATCCACCAATTAAACCAACTATAAAACCTCGTATTGTTTTATTATTGCCCAAAATGCGTTTTCCATCAAACCAATTTCTACGTAAATCCATAGGAACACCACCACCAAAAAACATTGGGGAAGTATTACCAATAAGAATTGGCAGAACAAAAATTATCACAGTAAATACATCTGATACAAATACGGGATTAAACCACGAAGGAAGCATGTTTGTTCACTTATTATCAATCAAATTTAGAATTGATTTTCTCTTGTCACATAGTTATAATAATTTATTAAATCTTCTTATTGGCAAAAGAACCATTACTGAAGTTATTATATACTTTAATAATAAAGACTTATTTAGAAAAATAATCACCATTAAGGAGATAATAAACTACAATTGAATATTATCTGTAAAAATCGAATTAACATTCGTTTCAAAAATTCAAAACTATTATTAGATCCAAAAACCATGGATCCTACTTCCGTATGTATATTTATTTCACATGCTCATACAGATCATCTACCAACAAATCGAAGAAGACCTAAAATTCCACCTGCAGCAGTTTGTTCTGTTGCCACTGAACGATTATTCTTTGAACGAATTGGATATCATCTTGAACAACATGAATCATGGTCAAATAATGACTTTACAATAAAAGCTGTTCCATGTGGACATACATATGATTCTACAATAGCTGAAATAATTGCTCATTCATCAGATCAACTCATTATTTATACAGGTGATATTAATGTTGAAGATAGAGCCTATCTTAAAGGATATAGACCAAGGAAATGCGATATTCTAATAATAGAAGCTACTTGGGGAGACAAAAATTACCAATTTCCATCATTTGAAGAACAAATAAAACAAGCTAGAAATTATATTCAAAATGAATTAGATAAGGGATATCCAGTTGCTCTATTGGGTTATCCATTAGGGAAATCACAATTATTGAATTATAGCTTGGGCAATTTATGTGATGATCGGTATTCCAGCAAATCTATTTGGAAAATGGAGCAAATTCATCGTGAGCTTGGTTTAAATTTATTTGAAACTGAGATATTACCAGAAAATTTCCAAAACCTTGAAGATAAAGAAAATCCCTGGTTATTATTTCACAATCACTCATCATTCAATGATCCAATTTTAAAAACATTGAAACGAAAATGTAATTTAAAAATTGTAGGTTTCAGCGGATGGGCAAAAGATGAGCGAAGTTATAAAATACGTATGGGTGCTGATGCAGCATTTACAATAAGTGATCATTCGGATTATTCTAGTTTACTTAAAATTGTTAAAGAGAGTCAAGCTTCTACTATTTATACTGTCTTTGGTAATGCAAAACAATTGGCTAAAGATCTTCGAAGGGAAGGTTTTAATGCTATCCCTTTAATTGAAGGCTTGAGTACTTTAGATCATTTCTTTTAATTTTTGATTTCTAAAAAAGTGCAAATGATCTCTTTCATAGATAATTAATCCTCTACGTTTTGCAAATTTAATTGCTGATTCGCTGAAAATATTTGAAACAATCATTCCTTTACGATTGCTAAGATCATTAAGCATTCTTTCAAATCTAATTAAACGATCAACACCAACTGCCCTATTCCAATCAACTATTTTTACTAGAACTTCACTGATTTCAACATCAGAATTAGTTTTTATAATCATATCAAAATGATGTTTTTTACCGCTTGCACCAACTAGGGTAACTTTCTCTTCAATTTCAAATTCCATTTCTTTAAAGAAAGTTAATGCAATATTATATAGTTCTGATATTTCCTCACCATTGTTGGACAAATGTAGTAATGTCCTCCTAATTCACCTGCATTTCGACATTAATATTATATTATTTATATTCTTTTATTTTTTCTCTTGAAAGTTCAGCTGCTGCTTCTAATTCTGGAAGATTGTGAAGACCTATGTCTCTTTTTCCGCTCTCTATTTCATGAATAGCTTTAACTAGGAAACTATTTATTGATGTTTCAAAACCAAGCTCTTTTCCTTTCCTCTCGATGTAACCATTCAAATAATCTACTTCAGTTTTTCTACCATTTTCTAAATCCCATAAAAGTGATGATCTAATCTTTCCATGTCTTTTAGCACCAACTCTATTAATTATAGAACTTACTAGACTATTTTTTGCCCTTTTGAAAAAACCATCATCAGCTTTAGGCCTATAAAAGAATGATCTAACATTCATATTATCTACTTTCTCAAGTTTTATTTGAAGTTTATCAGCTACATACAAACCCTCTTCTTTTAAATCTGTCATTGTTTTATTGATTCGTGAATCCCCCATTAATTCCCCTAATGTTAATCCTAAAAGCCCACCTAGAGGAGCTATAATAGAATTTACTATTAATTTACTCCATCTGAATCCAAGAATATTATCAGTAACGATGGTTGGTTTCCAAAGACTTAGCCATTTTCGTATTTCAAATAATCTAGAATCATTAGTACTTTTCTGTTGTTCGAATCCAATTACAAAATCTCCTGTACGTGAAGTAATTCGTATAACACCAGGTTCAATCTTAGTTGCTCCCCAACCAACTACACCCGCGATAATTTGGTTTCTTGGCAAATATTTAGCCATAACATCAGTATTACCAAAACCATTTTGCATACTATAAACTAAACTATCTTTTAAAA
>JAEOUJ010000263.1 GCA_016839405.1 Candidatus Gerdarchaeota archaeon
GTTTTTCTAGTTCCTTTTATGATGATAATTGTATGGTATTTTGGTACAATAAATAATGTTAATAGATTACTTTCTGTTTTACCAGCCATTCCTTGTTTTTTTGTTCTAATGTGGATAGTTTATTTTGCAATTACAAAAATCACAAGTAAAAGGGAACAAGTGAGAATACAAAAAGCAATAGCAAGTGGTGAAATTGAATCTTTAGAAAGAAGTACAAATGATTTTAAAGAGCAACTAAAAATTAGTTTAACACAAAAACCAATAAAAGAAATAATGAGAGAAATTGAAATTATAAAATTTAATGAAGATATTTCACAAGAAAATTGCAATATTTCTAGAATTAAATTTACTAAAGAAGAAGAAATTTCACGATGTCCATTTTGTAAATCTGTTTTTAAAAAAGAATATTTAATCGAATGGTTATTGAAAAATGAAATTTGTCCAGTTTGCAGAAAAAGAATTATTGTAAGATTAATTTAAAAAGCTTTATTAGAATAATTAAATCATTTCTTATCATATGATTGGGGGTAAAAGAGATAGCAAATAGAAGAGTCAAATTAAATAAACCTATTCATATTTTATTAGGTGCCCTTCTACTTTTAGGATTAATTCTATTAATAGTATTTATTTCATGGGTTTTAAATTATGCAGGTAATAACATCTTTATTCCATATCTTTTGTTATCTTTATCCTTATTATTTTTAATATCTATAACAGCTTGGTTAATTTATCAGATAATCAGAAAAAAACATTTTATAAAAGAACAGGAAATAGCACGTAAATCAAGAAACTTAAGATCCCCAGATAGAAATATTAACAATTTTCGAATGCAATTAAAAATGAGTATAAACGATAAAGCACTACAAGAAACATTAAGAGGAATTAAAATAATCAAATTTAATGATGATATAATAGAAAAACATTGTAGCATTTCCAAAATCAAATTTAAAGCAGGTGAAGAAGTTTTTCAATGCCCATATTGCAAGTCATTATACAAGAGAAATTACCTAATAAAATGGTTAGCAAAAAATGATATATGCCCTGTTTGCAGGTATAAAATAATTGTCAGATCCTGACTTTTCATTAGATTTATCTTCCTAAAATAATTAATTTAAATTATTAATTTGAGTAATATCTAAACAAGAAACAGATAGTGAATTTATGAATAAACTATCAGATGAATTTAAGGTTCCTGATAAAGAATATTTTAAATCTGCTGGAATTAGTTCTGACAAAATAATTCTTGAATATAGACACATTCCAAGTGGTTTAAATTGTCAAACAAGTGCATTGCATAAATTATACCACTTCTATGGCCATGATATATCAGAAGAAATGCTTGTTGGTATTGGTTCAGGTTTAGGATTTATTTATTGGTACATGAAAAACATGCCTGCGCCATTTGCAGGAGGAATGAATTCAGGAAAATTCCCAGGATTAGTAGGCAGAATTGTTGAACGATTAAATGGAAATTATAAAATCCTTCAAACAAGTAGTGTAAAAACAGCGCATGAACATTTGAAACAAACACTTAAGATGAATCAACCAGCATTGATTTGTGTAGACATGGCTTATGTTGATTATTTTGGTATGGGAGAAGATCAGCATTTTGGGCAACATATGTTTCTAGTATATGGTATTGATGAATCTAATAATCTAGCATATATTGCTGATAGATTTGATTTAGTTTGTACATTGCCATTAACAAAATTGCAAGAAGCTAGAGCATCAAAATATCCTCCCTTTCCAGCTAAAAATCAAATGTTGCAATTTACTTTTCCAAAAAATTTACCCGATCTTATTCCAATCATCTCAAATGCTATTAAAGATAATATTGATTATATGTTAAATCCCCCAATAAAAAATATGGGAATACCTGGTATTCTAAAATGGAAAAATGCATTAAGTAAATATCCTGAAATTATAGATGATCCATTATTATTAGTACAAGCTTTATGGAATCATTTCATTTATATCGAAACTGGAGGTTCAGGAGGAGCCTTCTTTAGGAAAATATATTCCAGATTCTTAAATGAAGCTTATGAATATACTTCCAATGTTAAATATGAAGATGCCTCAAATGATTTCTATGAAATAGTTGATTTATGGAAGAAAGTTGCAATTGCTTTATTACCTGATGCTTTTCTAGAATTACGAGATATACGAGAAATTCTTTACAAGGATAATGATGAATTGGAACAGAAAGGTAATGATGCTCTTAAGGGTATTTTAGTAAGGCAAAAGCGATTGCAACAATTGGAACAAGATGCTTCTGATTATATCAAAGATGAGTTTCAAAAATTGATTAAACCAGTGCAAGAATTATTATTAGATATATATAAAATGGAAAAAAAGACATTAGAGAACTTATCTAAAAAATGATTTAAAAAATGCTAATTGTAATTAAAAAAATCAGTGATTTTTTTCTGCTGAAGAGTATCTGAAATTAGTTTGCTATTTCTAATCCAAATTTTGAGTCCTATATTAAATCGTTCACTAATATGATCTAATACCTCATTAAAAGTAGCGTATCTAATCGGTTTTTGTCTTAATGCATTTCTAACATTCTCTCGAACATTCCATACTCCAACAGGCATAATATAACCTGGACGAATTTCTCTTAAAATAATCACACTTGCTTGTCTTCTTTCTTTCATGAGAAGATCATTTACTGCAAGTCTTGCTGCATAATAACAACCACCTATCTTTGCATAATTGGTTCGGCCATGATAATTCTCCCAATCGCCAAACATGTGAATGTTTTGATCAAAAGGATTCCAGATGGTACCAGGGTACCAAGCTTCAATACATTCATATTTCCAACCTTCCGGAAGCATTATGATTTGAAATAAATTATCCAAGTAATTACTTTCATACACTCGAAAATCATTAATTGTAGGAAATTGTCTAATATCCTTCATATATTCCTTAGAAAGCATGCTATCAACAGCTGTTATACTCCATCTTGTTGGAACTAATCTTCTTTTTCCTTCTAATCCAAATGAACCAACAGAAAATGCTCTTTGAATAGAGGATAGTCTTATATTATTATTATACAAATCTAGAACAGCTTCTGCTGCCTTAAGATCAGTATCATAATAGGCTTTCTCGAGTCGACGTTCAGCTTTTATGTTATCTTCAATTTTTAAATTATCAATCAATGCAGAAGGCCCCATAGGTTGCACATCAGCATTTAATGAAAAAGAAGTGCTAGGTTTTGATTTAAAAGAAAGGTCTATGTTCACCGATTGTTCAGAAATACCTAGCAGTTTTGTTTCTTCTAAAATACTTCCTCCATTATTAGGTTTTAAAACATTAACACGGTATTTACCACGAACAAGATTAAAACGCATATCAATTATTTCTTCAAAAGATTTACCAAACCAAAATTCAGGAATATCTAATAAACTAGTATCACCTTCAGTTGGAGGAACAAGTGGACCTACATAAGCATTAGGATAACCAATTCTCCCAACAAAAACACTTGGTGGAGATGCTCCTTCTATTTTCTCTCGATCATAAAGTGGTTTTATTTTAAGATACGATTTAATCCTTGCCAATAGTGGACAACTTTTTTTCCCACATAACATTTTTCCTGCTTTACATATACTACATCTATTTGAAATGCCAACTGTTGTAGTTATATCATCAACATTAAGATCGGAAGCTACTTCTGCGGTTTTCACAGCTTCAGCTAACCAAGGAATTGTTTTCCCGAATTTTCTAACAATCTTTGGTTCTTCTAGTTTAGACATAGTATAATTCTCCAAATTAAGTTAATTTGCACAAAATTTTTTCTAAATATTATATTAATTAGATATAAGGTCTTACAACATATAATTCGATGATTAATTTTTAAAAGAAAAGTAAAGAGATAAACGAAAGTAATAAAATGAGTAGTTAAAAAAATATTATACTTTATCATATGTTTACTAGGTGATATTATGCAGAAAGCATTAATAGTTTGTATAAAGAAAGAAGAAAGATTCAAAGATGTAAATAATTTAGTAACAATAGACGAATTAAATGAATATTTTCAACAAGGTTGGGAATTAGAAAGTCAAGATCCATTTGGTTCAGATTTTAATTTAATTGTAATAGAAAAGAAAGAAAAGTTGAAAAAATAGAAAATAATTTCTAAAAAACAAATTTCTTTTAGAAATTTTCGTTTAAAAAATACTTATTTAATTCTCTTCTAATAATAAAAAGGAGATAACAGAATGGTAAATGTAATACTTAGATGGTTATGGACCATTTTTATTGGTACATGGGTTGCACCTATTTGGTTTTTAATTGGCTATTTTTTAGTGGCAATTTATGTAACAAAAGATGTAGGTTTTTGGTTCTTTAAGCAACTTAGTTTTGCTTATTCACTTGAAAGATATGATGAGAGATTTTTACAATACCCAAAAGCCATTACAAGTATCATTTGGTTTTATTTAGCAGGATGGTTAATTGGTGTATTTGTAATTTTTCTTGGAACTCTATTGGCTTTAACAATAATATTTTACAAAAATGGTGCTAAAATGATTCATCAGATAGATGTAGCAGTAATTGCTGCACCATGAAATATACTTAAAAAAAACTATTTTTTAACAAAATTTTTTTTAAAGCTAATAATAATTGTCTAATATGAATATTCTTAATGAAATAGAACAGATTAGTTCTCAAATTCAAAAAGTAAAAAAAATTCCATCAGATATTGATAATATATTTTATAGAATAAAAGGGGAGGGGGATGAAAGAAAGCTTAAATTTTATACTTATAATATAGTTCATAGACTAGCTGTAACAGCATTCGTTTGGATAATCATTCTTCTTCTTAATTATGGTGCATTTCATTATGAAAGATATTATCTAGGAGTATCTATTTCAGTTGTATTAATTTTACTAATGTTTACACCAATTAGAATTTGGGTGTTAGATTTTAAAACTGACAAAGTTTATTCTATTTTTAAAATTATATGGATCCCAATAGTAAGAAAAGAATATTCAAAAAAATCATTTTGGAATTCAAAGATTGAAATAATCTTTTATGTATTTTATTATCTAAGAAATA
>JAEOUJ010000026.1 GCA_016839405.1 Candidatus Gerdarchaeota archaeon
AGGATAATCTCGCCAGTGGAGTTCTTTTTCAACATTTTTAGCTATTTTATTCATCATATTGATTGCTTCAACAGGATATTTTCCTACAGCTGTTTCTGAACTTAACATAACAGCATCTGTACCATCATAAATGGCATTAGCCACATCGCTTGCTTCAGCTCTGGTTGGTCGGGGATTATTTATCATTGATTCCAACATTTGAGTGGCAGTTATTACAGGTTTGCCAGCTTGATTGCATTTTTTGATTAATTCTTTTTGCAAAATTGGTAATTTTGTTACAGATGTTTCAATTCCCAAATCTCCTCTCGCTATCATTATTGCATCTGATTCATCTAATATTTTATCAAAATTTTTTACTGCAAATGCATGTTCAATTTTACTCACTATGGGTATATCTAAGTTAGAATCACTTATAATATCTCGTAAACTTTGAACATCAGTATGTGAACGAACAAATGATAAAGCTATGTAATCAGGTTCTAAATTTATAGCAAAATCCAAATCTCCAAGATCTTTTTCAGTTAAACTTGGAACATCTAATTTTACATTTGGAATATTTATGCCCTTTTTACTTGTTATATCTCCTGAAGATAGAATTTTACAATAAATATCATTATCTTCAACTTTCTTGACCTTTAAACCAATTATTCCATCATTTATGTATATTAGATCATTTTTCTTAACAGATTTAGGAAGTGATTCTAATGACACACTTACTCTTTTATTATCCCCAATAACATCTTCTGTAGTTAGAACTATTTCTTGACCTTGAAGTAAAGTTTCTTTTTCTTTAATTTCTCCCAATCTTATTTTTGGACCCTGTAAATCAAATAAAATAGTCATTTCCTCAGAGATATTTCGAATTTTTGTGAACATTTCCTTATGCCAAACTTGTGAATTGTGCGAGAAGTTTAATCTAACGACATCCATACCAGCTTCAATCATATTTATTATAGTGCTTTTATCATTACTACTTGGTCCTAATGTACAGATAATTTTTGTTTTTGCAAAGTCTTTATTACGAGCTTTCTTTTTGTTATTCTTTACCAAAGATTATTCACACCTAGTAATCAAACTACAGTATTAACAATAGTTCTCTTTAGTTCATCAATAATTTTACTGTTGAAAAAAATTTCTGCTAAACATATAGGCTATTTTTCTGTTTTCTAAAAATAGATATAAAAAAAGTAAATTGAAGCAGCCAATTTAAATTGACTCTAATTCAGTAAGAAAATATTCTTTATCTTCTTTTTTCTTTATGTTCTCTGCTGCTTCTCTTGCTTTTTGTAAAAATACATCCTTCTCTTTTGTTTTTCCCGCGACAGCGTTTGCTCTAGCCATTGCTTCATAAGCAAAAGCTATATCAAAATCACCAATGTTATTTTCTAAACAAATATCTAAGCATCTTTTTGCATGATATAATGCAGATTCAGGTTGGTTGATCAATGAATATACCCTTGAGATTTGCCATTCGCCTCGTTCGAAATGCATAGGTTCTCCTATTTCACCCCAATGATATCTTGAAGCATGAGCTAAATGTATCATTTCATCTATTTCTTCTTGTGATTTGTCTTTTTTATCAATTAGAGCCCAAGTTTTATTGTAAGCATCGACTGCAAGTTTTTTATGAATATCATTAGTAATTTCTATTTTTTCTTTTTTCTCGGTCATAAAATCACCAAGGCTATATATAATTATGAAAACTCGATAGAATATTTATGTTTGACTTGTTATAAAATAATATAATCAATATTTAGAAATATTATAAAATAAAATAGGGAATGATTAACAAGATGAATTATGGTTATTATATAGCAATAGGTTTTATTGCTGTTTTATTTTTAGTTTTTTTGTTAATAATATTCATTCGCTTGCTAAAGAAAAGGAAAAGAATATCAGGTGAAATTATAGAACAATCTATTGATGATAAACTTCCTATTAATCTAATAGTAAAAAAAGCTAATTTTTTTGCCAAAGACAAAAAATTTTCCCATGCAATTATTTATCTCTTTTATATTTTTAGGATCTATTGTGAAGAAAATTACAAAATAAAAAATGCTAGAGTTATTGATCATAATGAGTTAGTTAAAAAATTAGCAGGATTTAGTGAGATTTCAATTTTTGATTTAGAAAAAATTTTGAAAATATATGAAAAAGCACGATTTACAAAAGAAGAAAACTTTCTTGATGAATTTATAGCATTAAAAAGTTTCTTAACAGATTTCATGCTTATTTAAAAAAGAAAAATGTTTTTTATAGCAAATTGAAAAGAAAATTAAATATCTTTAAACCATTTTTCATCATATTTTCCAATCCAAACAAATCCTATTGTATTAGGACCGACATGAACACCAACTGCTGGTCCAACTTCAGCCATTAGAATTTCTTTTGGTGCATTAGGTAGAGTTTTAAAGTATTCAATAAATTCTTTACATCTTTCAGGATTACCTGAATGAGCAACAAAAATTGTATCATAGGTTTGGTTTCCTGCTACCTTTGCCATTAATTTCTTGAAAGCTGTATCAATATTCTGCCATAACATAACACGACCTGGGGAAACAATTTCACCTTCTTTAATATAAAAAATAGGTTTTATATTCAATGCACGGCCCATAAGATGAGTTAATCTACTAATTCGACCACCACGTCGTAAATATTTTAATGTATCAGCATAGCTGATAAGGTTTACATTTGGAACAATTTCCTTTTGGATATAATTAACTATTTCTTCTTTGTTTTTACCTATAGCAATTTCACGTGCAGCAATCAATACAACCAAGCCAGTTTCAATTGTCCCACAAAGTGAATCAATAACAGTTATATTTTCAAATTTTTCTTTAATAACAAGAGCATTTACAGCTTGATTTAATGCACTGAGCTTTGACGATAGTGTAATTACAATTAATTCATCATATTTTTTGAAATATTCATCTAATTTATCCTTAATCACTTTTGGTGCTGGAATCCCTGATTTTGCATTTTCACCAGCATTTATTCTACGATAAAATTCCTCATTTTGTAAATCATAGAATGGTTGTCGTACTTCATTTTCACCAAAGATCACATTTACTGGTATAATTCCAATATCATATTGTTCAATAATTTCTTTCGGCAAATCACATGTTGCATCAGAAATTAAACCAATTCTTTTTGCCATTTATTATCTACTCCAATTCTATTATTCTATTTAGATAAATAAATTTCATTTATTATAATCTAATATTTCTTATTATTAATAGAAAGTGATATGAATTGTTGGCAATGTATTAAACAAGAATGAATATTTATTCATTCTTACCTTTATCAATTTTTTTGGGAAACCATGGGATTATAACACTTGTTTTTTCCATATATTCTTTAAATCCTGGTTTTGTTATCATATGTTTTTCAAGTGGAGGAACTCCTGTAACATAACGTATTAGTAATGTATACAAAAGTGGCCCAATAATTGTAAAAAGCATAAGTGGGTTTGTATCTACAAATGTAAGAGTTATAATAAAAATTCCCCAAGACATTGTCATTTCTCCAAAGAAATTAGGATGTCGTGTAAATTTCCATAATCCAGTTTCTATGATTTTTCCTTTGTTTGCAGGATTTTTTATGAATTTTCGTAGTTGTCTATCACCAATGGCTTCAAAATAAAATCCTATTATCCATATAAGTCCTCCAATAATTATTGGAATTGTTTGCACTAGATTCTCTGGGAAATATAATTGAAAAGAACCTATTGTCCAACGATTTTCTGGTAATGGTGGTATAGAAGATTCAAAAAGGCTATTTGCAAAAATAATTGGTAAAGCAATTATAGATGCCCAAGCTGCTTGCATCATAAATATTAGGAGAAAAGTTTTCAAATAGTATTTATCTGCCCAACTTTCTCTGAATTTAGCATATCTCCTATCTTCAGGTTTACCTATATTTCTTCGAGCAATATGATATGATAATCTAAAACCCCAGATACTTATTAAAAGAAGTATAATTATCTGTGTTAAATAGCCATCCCTATATGTAATAATGTGAGCTGAGAATTGCACTATAAAAGTAATATATGTTCCCAGCACAAAAAATAAACTCCAGAAAATATCAATTATACCAACATTTTTTTTCAAATGTCCAATGAAATAGAGAATTAATGCCAATCCAAAGATACTAGCAAAAGCAGAAAGAAAATTCCAACCATAAATTGCAATCATGTAAAACACCCATTTTACTATTATTTCAAGCAGTTAAAAAAATTTCACTTTAAAGTTTAAACTATAAAGAGTATATTTTACTTCAATTATAAAGCAACCAAATTTTTTAAAAATTAAGAGATTTGGTTTAAATCTGTAATCTAGGATGGATCAAAAATTGTCTAAAGTAATCAATGAAATTATTTCAAATGCTCGTGATGAGAAACGTAATTTCCTTTTAGAACCTGAATCAAAAACTGTTTTTAAGGAATTGGGATTAATTACACCAGAATTTGCTATCGCTAAAAATGAAAAAGAAGCTATTACTATCACGAAAAAATTAGGTTATCCTGTGGTGATGAAAATAATATCTCCTCAAATTATTCACAAAACTGATGCAGGAGGTGTTAAATTAAATCTAAAAACAGAGACAGAAGTAGTGAACGCTTATAATGAGATTATTTCAAATGCTAAAATATATGATAAAGAAGCTGAAATAAGAGGGATTTTAATAGAAAAAATGGTTACACCATCGACTGAAATTATAATTGGTGTTACAAGAGATCCAACTGTTGGACCAGCAATTATGTTTGGATTAGGGGGAATTTTTGTTGAATTATTAAAGGACGTTTCTTTTAGAATTGCTCCTCTTGAAAAGAAAGATGCCAAAGAAATGATTCATGAAATAAAGGCGTTACCTATGCTTCAAGGATTTAGAGGTGGACCAAATGTTGATTTAAATCTAATAGAAGAAACATTGCTTAAAATTAGCAAATTTGTTATTGATTATATAGACGATATTTTAGAAATTGATTTAAATCCAATTTTCGCTTATGAAGATAAATTACTCACAGTAGATGCAAGAATTATATTAACTAACAAATAGCAATACTTCATTTTTTTAAGCGTTGATTTTTTAATGCTAAAGTAAATGGATTGCATTTGTTGTCTTGGTTCTTTAAATTTACAGAACCATTAAATTAGTAATTAAAGGACAGTAAAATAAATTTGGTAAATAAAAAGGAGATAGCTTTCCGCTATGATTCATCAGCAGAAATCTATGATAATAGATATAATGACATTCAAATTCATAAATTTCAGGAGATAATTTCTCGAGTAAAAATAGAAGAAAATCATTTTTCATTGGACATTGGTTGTGGAACTGGCAATTTTCTTGGATGGTTTTTTAATAATAAATTAAATCAACCAACATTTGGAATAGATATTTCATTTGAAATGATTAAATTAGCCCATAAAAAATATCCTGAAATTAATTTCCTAGTTGCTGATGCAGATAATTTACCATTTAGAAGTAAGCTGTTTGATAATATTTTTTCAATTACACATTTACAGAACATGCCAAATCCTTTAATTACATTAAATGAAATTAATAGAATTGCCAAAGATAATGCTAAAATAACAATTTCAATTTTAAAAAAATCATGGGATTTGGATAAATTAGCAGAGCTAATTGAAAAGATTCCTTTGAATATCATTGAAAATTGGATTGCTAAAGTTGAAGATATTGGTATTATCTGCGAGAAGAGTTAATAATTCATAAAGAAATGCTTTTATATTATGTTGAATAATGTAATTATATGTAAAAGGTCTCTCAAATTAAATTTAGAGCTTTTAAAACTAAATTAAAAAGAGTATAGGTGAGGTAATTTGCAATCAAAAAATAATTCGAATGGATTAAGTGACTTTTTGCTACAGGTCACAGAAGCTACATCTTATAAGCAATTACAAAGAGCCTATACAAGAGTATCAAAAGATTTTGATGAAATCATTAAAAAGGATCAGAAAGGACGAACAACAGCATTTGTTCAAAGATATAGAATTTTAGATGATATCGCAAAGGAAATATTGAAACGTGATCCTAATGGCAATGTTCCATCAGTTAATGATATTGCAATAATTGGTGAGATGGTTATTCTAAGAGATGTCTGTTTAAAAAGATTGGAAATTGCTAAATAAGAATCTCATTAAAAATTATTTGATATTATTTACTCTGTTTTCATTTCTAGCAAAAATTTTAAAGTATATAGCAACTGGTCAATTATCATAAATTGGTGTTAATTATGACGTTTCCTCAAATAAGTGAATTACTCACTGGAAAAAAAGTCGATAAAAAAGTCAAGCTTCGTGGTTGGGTAGCCAGAAAAAGAAGCAGCAAAAAAGTTGCTTTTCTTACTATCCGAGATTCAACAGGACGAATTCAAGTTTCATTTAATCTAACTAATAATGAGGAAGCGTATAATATAGCTGATAGTATTGGTTATGAAGCTGCAGTAATAATTGAAGGTGCATTAGTAAAAGATGATCGAGCACCAGGTGGATATGAAATCAGAGCTGATTCCATAAAAATTATTGGTCCTTCTGAAAATTTCCCCATTTCAAAGGATTTAAGTCAAGAATTTCTTCTTGATGTGCGACATTTAGCTTTACGTATGCAAAAATACACTGCAATGCTGAAAATTAATTCTTCAGTTTTTGAGGCTATACACAACTTTATGCGAAAGGAAGGATATACAGAAGTTCAACCTCCTATGTTTACTACTGCTGGATCAGAAGGAGGATCAACCTTATTTGAATTGAAGTATTTTGATAAGGAAGTATATTTGAGTCAAAGTTGGCAACTTTATGCTGAAAACTTCATTTATGCTTTAGAAAAAGCTTATACTATTGCCCCATCTTTTAGAGCAGAAAAATCAAAAACAGCAAGGCATGTTACTGAATATTGGCATTTCGAAGCTGAAGCAACTTGGCTGGAATTTGAAGGATTGTTAAAATTAATGGAAGATCAAATCACAGCAATTTGCCAAAATGTTGTCAAGAAGAACAAATATGAGCTTGAAGTTCTAGATCGAAACCCTGAAGAATTAAATAAAATAAAACCACCATTTCCAAGAATTACGTATGATGATGCATTGGATTTGTTAAAAAAGAATGGAGCAGAAATAACATATGGTAGTGATTTAGGAGCTACTGAAGAAAGAATAATTGGTACATTCTTTAAGAAACCAGTCTTAGTAACTCATTATCCTCGAGAGATTATGGCTTTTTATAAGAAAGTAGATCCCTCTAATCCAAAATTATGTTTAAATGCGAACCTACTTGTTCCAGATGTAGGTGAAATTATTGATGGATCAGAACGAGAATCAGATATGGAGAAAATCTTAGAAAGTTTAGCGCATGAAGGTTTAGATCCTAAGGAATATGATTTCTACCTTGATACTAGAAGATATGGTTCTGTTCCACATTCAGGTTTTGGTATGGGCATTGCTCGTGTTGTAATGTGGATTTGTGGTTTTGATACAATAAAAGATGCAATTGCTTTTCCACGAACTATAGCAAGAATTAAACCATAGAAGATTATTTTAAATAATCTCTATTTTTTTATTTTCAAAATTATATAAATTAATTAGAAATATTTCCTGATTTTTTAATCGTTTTTCAATTAAACATATACATTCTCATCTTGAAATAATGGTGATTCTTTGAATTTATGTTTCATATACACAACAAATGGTAGTGAGAAAATTAACATAAAAGATATCATGAGAAACATAATAAAGAAATAATTCTGATGAGGATACCAATTTACTATACCAGCCATATCTAATATTGTATAAAAAGTTATAGTGCCAAAAGCTAATCCAATAATTGTATATATTGAAG
>JAEOUJ010000264.1 GCA_016839405.1 Candidatus Gerdarchaeota archaeon
AGAGAGGTTAATTGATTAGAAGATAGTTTTAGAACTTCTAGTTTAGATAGATTTCCTATACTTTTGGGTAATGAAGTTAGTTTATTACTATGTAAAAATAATTGGTAAAGATTTTTCAAATTACCAAAACTTTCAGGTAGTTGAGTTAATTGATTTCTATGCAACCAAATAACTCCCAAGTTTTCCAAATTTCCAATACTATTTGGTAAAGAGGTTAGTTTATTACCAGTTAATCGTAAAGAATGAATTTCAGTTAAATTACCAATATTTTTTGGAAGTTCAGTTAATAGATTGCCATCCAAACAAAGATATATAACTTTAAGATTGCAAATACTTTCAGGCAATGATTTTAGATTATGATCATCTAATTGAATTCCTCTAAGATTGGTTAGCTTTCCAATACTATCAGGTAGAGAAGTAAGACACCCTCTTTCTAATAACAATTCTTTCATTGTAGTTAGATTGCCAATGCATTCAGGCAATTCTTCTAATGGACCAAATTCAACCCATAGTTGAACAATGTTTGGTAAATCACAGATACTATCTGGTAGTTTTGTTATATTTGTAAGAACACAGTAAATATATTGTAAATTTTTTAGCTTTCCAATTGATTCTGGAAGAGTAGTGAGTGGTGTACCAACACAATTAATTTTTTCCAACTTTGTTAATTTACTAATACTTTCTGGTAAAACTGTCATTTTGTTATATCTGATCCAAAGAAGTTCTAAATCTAATAGATCACAAATACATTTTGGTAATTCAGTTAATCCCTGTTTGAATAATCCGATACCTACTACTTTGTTATCCCTTACCTTAATACCTACAGTTTCTCTTTCGATTTCCTCAACAGTAGATAGTTGTTTACCTATTATTTTTTCAAGTTTTTTCAGAGCATTTGCATCTCTATCGATTACATCTATTTTATTGTATTTCACTTTTTTTTCATTTGACATTGCTATCTCTCCATATCATTTATCTGATTCAATTTTGTCCCAAAACTCCTTAGATGGATGATCTAAATTCCAATCAATATTTGTATCATGGATAATGCAATCACAAAAGGGATCTCCTTCTATAATTGTATGTTTCATTGTAAGAATGAAATTACCATTACTCCTAGCAACTGCAGCTTGAAAATCAACATAACAGCAAACCAGATATTTTACAATTTTATCAGGTAAATCTGCGATAGCATCAGCATAAAGACAATTATCCTTTCTAAAGAAAAATTTACCATTGATAACATCGCTAAGGAATCCATACACACCAATTGTAATTTCTTCTTTATCCTTCTCAAAAAATTCTTGAAAAGCTTCTAGAGAATCAAAGATTCTTCTGTTGGGAGATTGATTATCTACTACAAATCGTGTTACAAAGTATTTATACAATTGAATTGCTTTTTCTCGATCTAATGTTTCAGTTAAAACTAATGCATTATAATACCTGGGAACTAATAAAGTTTGCAAATAAATCCTTTTAGTAATTTTTATTTCTTCATTTGATAATTCAGTTGTTTCTGATATCTGTAAAATTTGTATCATATAATTAATGTAATATCTAACAAGATCTGGAAAATTCCTTAGATTGTTAAAATCTGTTAACAAATCATTTACATCATAATTTCTACTACTCAAATAATCTTTTTTTACAAGCGATTTAAATTTCGACTTTAAATTATTGACATAATCTAAATATGAATTTGGCTTCTTTTCATTTACAATACTTAACAAATAGTTCAATCTCTTAAGCTGTGATTTTAATGCCAATTCAACTGATGGAATTTTATCTTCAAGCTCTAAAACTTTAGGTAGGTTCTTGCCATATTTCCTGAATTTTAATTCTTCATATTTCAATTCTAAAATCTCCATACTTATTAATCAAATCTAAATATTATCCCAAAATTCCTTTGGAGGGTGCTTCAAATTCCAATCCACTCGAGTATCATGAACAACTCTAGAACAGTATTGATCTCCCAATGCAATTGTATGTTCCATTGTCAAAACAATATGTTCATTTCTATAAGTTCTGGCAGTCTGATAATCGCCATAGCAACAAATGCAGTATTTAATTTCCTTATCAGGTAAATCCTTCAAAACATCAATCCATAAACAATTTTCATTTCGGAAGAGTAGCTTACCTTTAGATATCATACCATATGTCGCTACCCAATCTGAAGGACTATTGACATTTTTCTTTATTTTTTCAAAGCGATCTTCTAATGTAGTAAATTCATTCTCAGTAGAAACTTTATAGTAATCTAGAAATTTTGAAATATACTCTTTAAAAAGTCCGATAGCCTTATCTCTTCCAATCGTTTGTATTAAAACTTGTAAATAGTAATAATTAGGTATTAAGAAAGATCGCATATAGTTATTTTGTGTAACTTTATGTTTATCATTTAAATCTTTAATTTCACTTGAAAGGTTTAACAATTGAAAACTATAGTTCAAAATATTTCTTACAAGATTAGGATATTCTCTCAAGGATTCCCTTTCTTTCAGAATTTCTGATATGCCAGTATCATTGTCGTTAATGAATTCTCCTCTTGCTAATTTATCAAACTCAATTTCTAAATTTTTAATATATTCTAGCAAAATTGATTGATTATTCATACTAATGAATTCTAATAAATAATCTAAACGTTTTATGCATGCGAAATTATTACGATTATTATTAGCCATATGCATTACATGTTCAAATAATTGAATTTCTATTTCTTTTTCTAATGCTTTTGGATTTATTTTACCTATTTTTATTACTTCCATTTTTTTACACCAAGACAATTTCTTTATATTTTAACTTTACAACCTTTTTTCTCTAATTGCTTTAAATTACTATCATCAAACTCTGACAACCAATAAACACTAATCAAGAGATTCTGTAAATTTGGTAATTCAATTACAAAACCAAATTTACGCGATGCATACTGTTCCATTTTAGGTATTGGACAACTAAGTAGAAGTTCAAGTTTGTCTAGAATTTGTGCATCTTTCTTCATCATATTGACATTATTATAACTACTTATTTCATCATTCAATTTAGAAACCTCATTTATTCGTCAATAAAAATCTGACAGCCTTTTTCTTGCAGACTTAACAAACTCTCAGGCAATTTTCTTATTTTGTTTCCATTCAAGAAAATATGTGTTAAGTTGGAAAGTGAACTAATTGATTCTGGCAGTGATGAAAATTTGTTATTACCTAAACATAATTTCTCAAGATTAACTAGACGATCTAAATTCTCTGGCAGTGTTTCTAAATTATTAAATTCTAGATTTACATACCTTAGATTTTCTAATTCACAGAAATTTTCAGGTAATTTTTTCAAATTGTTATTGTGTAAATGAAGTTCTTTTAAATTAGATAGATTACCAAAAGTATCTGGAAGAGTGATTAGTTTATTATGAAATACCCATAATAATTCAAGATTATTCAGTTTACCAATGGATTCTGGTAATTCACTTAATTGATTATCATTTACATATAATTCTTTGAGTTTGGATAAGTTACCAATCGAGTTTGGCAAGGATGTAATTTTATTATTCTGTGCATATATTATTTCAAAATTAACACAATTTCCAATACTATCTGGAAGAGAAGTTATACCTGTTCCCTTTAAACTAACACAATCTAAACCAATTAATTGACCAAATTTATCTGGTAGTTTCTTGATATTATTATCAGGTAAACCTAGAAACGGAAGTTCTGTTAAATTCCATAAGCTATCAGGTAAAGAAGTTATTTTATTATCTCTAAAATCTACATGTTGTAATTTCTTCAGTTTACCTAAACTCTCTGGAATTTTTCGTAGATTATTATTGTTAACGTGTAATCCTTCTAAATTCTTAAGTTCACCAATTGTTTCTGGAAGTTCAGTTAATTGATTTCGCCATAAACCCAATTCCTTCAAATTAGTTAATTTTCCAATTGAATCAGGTAAAGATTTGAGATTGTTAGATGGTAGATTTAACATTTCCAATTTAGGTAGATTGCCTATTGTATCAGGTAATTCAGTAAGTAATCTATTTGTGTAGCACCAGAATAATCGCAAATCTTTCATGTTTTCAATGTTATCCGGTATATAAGTTAGATCTCTCTCCCAAAATGATAATCCAATTACTCTATTCTTTTCCAACATATATCCGTAAGCTCTTGGATGTGCATGACCAATATTTTCTATAAGTGGTAATTGACCTCTAGCTGCTACATCAAATTCTTTTAGAACAAGAGCATCTCTTTCGATTACTGGTACTCCATGGTAATTAACAAGTTGTTCTTCGCTCATTAAAACCGCTATCCTAGATTTAAGATTCAGAAGATTCTTTGATAATTTTATCAGAATGTATCTTTGAAGAGTAATCCTTTTTGTTTACAATGCTATTATCCTGATAGCTATATGTACAAAATGAATCACCCCATGCTATACAATCTTCGATTTTTAATTCGAAATTTTCATTCCATAACTTTGCTAATGGAATATGCACCCAACAAGAAATATTGTAAAGTAATTCAGGTTCTTTCCTTATTTCTTCATCTAAATATTCTATTTTCTCACAATTTTTACAAATCATGAATAATTTCCCATTTACAACTTCACTGAAGACACGTACTCGACCAAATATACCCTTTTTAATAAATCGAATATGTTTTTCTCTCATATCCTCAAGTGAATTATAGATATTTTTCTGATTTAAATCATAAGTCCAAATAAAATTCCTAAGTATATCTTGATATAAAGCTATAGCTTCATTTTTACCAATTAATTCAACTAAAGTTATTAATTGATTGAAATAAAATCCATTTGCTGCATTGTGAAAATTTTTAGCTGGAAAATGTGTTTCTTTATTTTCCCAAAATTGTTTCTCTGATAATAATAATTTCTCTAAAAAATAATTTAGACTTAGTTTTGTTAGATCTTGGTTTTTGATTAGATTGTCATATTGACTTATTAAAATACTAAATTTTGTTTTGTTATTTATAGAAAATTGATTCTTTGTTTTAGATTTTAATTTTTCAGTAAATTTCTCAAGAAATTCCTTGAAAATGTTTGATTTATTTTTTTCAATGTAGCCAATTAAATTTTGTAAATCCTTCAGTAAATTATGCTCTATAAATTCATGAGGTTTGATTTTTATTGTTAAATTTTCTTTATATTCTCCATATTCTTCTATTTTCATTATTTTCTACCTCTTGCTTTTCTTTTGCCATTCTTGTAATGGCCAAATAGCCTCCCAAAACTCATTAGGTGGATGTTTTAAATCCCAATCTATTCTAGTATCATGAATTACACAACTACAATAGGAATCTCCTTTTACTATAGAATGCCCCATAGTTAGAACGAAATGTTTATTCCAATTAGTTTTAGCTCCTTGAAAATCTTTATAACAAGCAGCTGTATATCTAAAATCATCATCTGGAAGATCTTTAATTGCATCAGCTATTAAACAAGTGTCTCTTCTATAATATAATTTCCCATTTTCAACTGCACTTTCTATGCGCAACCAACCTGGATTGAGATTTTCTTTGAAGTCTTTAATTTCAGTTGATCTATGTTCTTCAAGTGTTTGATATTTTTCTTTAATTCCCTTACTTCTAACAGTAATATATTCTGAAATAAATATCTTGTAAAGCTTGATAGCTTCTTCTTTTCCTACAGTATCTGACAATGAAATTAAATTTTGATAGCTTGGAATTGCATAAGATCTGAAGTTTTCCCTTTTTTTTACTTTCAGCTTATCTTCTTCCCATTTGCTATCAAATGATATTTCTAATAGACTTAGAAAGTAATTAAGAGAATTTCTAGCTAACTTTTTGTATTGTTTTAAATTATCTGATTTATCAATTACTTTTGATATATCGAATTTTTTATTTCCGATATAATCCTTTTTTTTCAACTCAGCATAATTCTTTTCAAGATTTTTAACAAATGTATCGAAAATTTTTGGCTTTCTTTTCTTGATAAATTCTAAAATATAGTCCAATTGAAATAAATGTCTTTTATAATCATTCAATGGTTCAATTTCTATTAGATAATCTAAAGCTTTCTCATCATATGATCCTAATTCAATAAATTTCAATTTCTTCTACTCCTATATTTTTCATTCTTTTTTTTGCCATTCTTGCAATGGCCAAATACTTTCCCAATAATCCTCATCTGGATGAGTTAAATCCCAATCAATTCTAGTATCATGAACAACACAACTACAATAGGGATCACCTTTAGCACATGCATGTTCCATGGTTAAGACATAATCCTTATTCCATTGTATTCTTGTACCTTGAAAATCATAATAGCAACAAGCAAGAAACCTGAACTCATCATCCGGATAATCTTTCATTGCTTCCGCATAAAGACATGCATCTCTTCTATAGACAAATTTACCATTTTTTACAATACCTTGTATACGAACCCAACCAGGATTCCCATCATCCTTAAAATCTTCAAAATCTTCTTGTCGTAAATCCTCTAAATTATCGTATCTGTATCTTTGATCTTCCGGAGTAATTATTTTTGCGCGTTCTGTAATGTACATCTTGAAAAGTCTTATAGCTTCTTCTCGTTCAATTGTCATAGACAAAATTCTAACATTATGGTAAGCAGGTGCTAGAAAGGCTCTTAGGAAATTACCTTGTGTAACCTTAATCTCATTATTAACCCAATCATCATCAATTGATATATCAAGCAATTTAAGAAAATTATTCAAACTATAGATAGCAATTTCTTTATATTCCTTCAAATGTTCTAAATCTTTAAGCGATACATCAATATCATATTTTTGTTGATTATAATAGTTAATTTTAACTAATTTAGAATATTCTTCAAGTAGATTTTTAGCATAAGACTTGAGAATCTCTGGTTTATTATTCTTTAAGAATCCAAATAACAAATTCAATCGAGTAATAGGAGATCTTATTGCTTCACTTAATGGTTGGATATCCTCTAAATTATTCAATGCTTCTGGAGCATAATAACCGAGTTGTTCAAATTCTCGTTGGAACTCTCTTTTTCGCACCTTTCTACGTTTCTTAATTTCTAATTGCCATTCTTTTAATGGATAAATCGAATCCCAAAAATCTTCATCAGGGTGATGGAGATTCCAATCAACTCGAGTATCATGAGTAATAGAACTACAATAGGCATCTCCTTGCATGATAGTGTTTTTCATTGTCAAAATGAAATTCTCATTTTGCATAGTTGAAGCTCCTTGAAAATCTCCGTAACATGCTGCCATGAACTTGAAGTCTTTATCTTGATAGTCTTTTAGTGCTTCAGCCCAAACACAGAAATCTTTTCTAGAGAATAATTTGCCATTTTTTGGTTTGCCCATAACAAATACTCCCTTTAATTTTTCGTTCTCTGATTTAGCTGTAAATGCTTTGAACATATCTGTAGTATCTTTATACATATTTTTTCTAGAAGCAAACAGCTTTGTGTATTCAGTTCTAAATATCTTATAGAATTTGATTGCTTCTTCTTTACCAAGAATTTCTGATAAAACCATCACATTATAATATCTTGGGACTAAAAATGATCTCAAATTACTACCATAAGTTACTTCTATTCTATCCTTTTCTTGATTTAAATCATTAGGTAATTGTAGTAAGTTGAATACAAAATTAATGATTGATTTTACTAATTGAGTGTTAGTATTTAGTTGATTTAAATCTTTTAAAATATCACATAAATTAAAATCTTGTTTTTTGAAATAATCAATCTTTATTGATTCTGAAATCTTTTTTTGAAGTAATTCCACGAATTTTTGTAATATACCTGGATTTTTCTTTTCTATAAATTTCATTAAATTATTTAATCTATTTAATGGTGCTTTTAATGAGTTCATGAATTGTATTTCTTGAAGAGAATCAACTATCTTTTGATCATATTCTCCATATTCTCTAAATTCCACACTTGATTCCTCCAATTTTTTTTATTTATACTTCGACCAAATTTCATCCAAATATTCACTTGACGGTTGAATAATTTCCTTAGTAATTCTCTTATCAAAATAAACATAAGAACAAAAAGGATCCCCTAGAACTAATGATTTTTCAAGTTTTAATACAAAATTCTCATTCCAAACTTTTACCAAAGGTATGTGCATATAGCATAAGACATTATAAAATATCTCTTTATCTGAAACTAATTCAGTATTTTGTAGTCCAGTTATTTTTTCACAATTTTTACATATTCGAATTAATCGACCATCCTTGACTTCACTGTATAGACGAATTCTGCCATAGGGATTCCTAGGCAACCATTCCTTATCAGCTTCTCGCATTGACTCAAGACTTTTATGTCTGTTTTTTTGATGAATTGCATTAATTGTATAATTATAATTATCAACTGATTCTCGATAAAATGTAATTCCTTCTTTTCTACCCAATAATTCATTTAGTGATATATGGTGGATGTAAAAGAGAACACAAAGTGCTGTCATAAAATTCTCATTTGGAAAAGCAGTTTTTTCATTTTTCCAAAATTGATCTTCATTGATGCCTAGCGCTTCTATCATATAGTTTAGATGAAGTCTAACTAAATCGTAATTTTCACTTAATCCTTCATGTTTTGAAATTTCATCTGAAAGCCTTTTTGATTCTTTTTGGAAATATTTGTTCTTGGTTTTTTTCAATAGTTTTATAGTAACAGTATCAATGAATGATTGGAAAATCTCTGGTTTTTCATCTTTAATTTTTTGCAATAATAATTTCAACATATTAAAGATATCACTTTCAGCTAATGCTATAGGAGATGCTGTTATTGATACATTTTCTATTTTATTTCCAAATTCCTCAAATTTCATTTACTCATCCTCATTTCTTTTTACTAATATTTTTTGTAAATTCTAGTGCTGGATGTTTAGGTGGTTTTTTATGTACTCTTGTATCATAATAGAGTTCATCACAAAAATCAGCATGATGAAGCGTTTGACTTCTACTTAAGTGTATAATATCACCTTCATTCCATTCCTTGATATCAGCCATATAACAAGATGCAATATACGCTATATCTGGATCATTGTATTCTTTAAGTGCTTCAGGAGTTATACATTTATCAAAACGATATAATACCTGATTATCATCTATAAAAGTGAACGTAAAATCAGCAATACCTTGTTTACACCAACTGTTTATTGCACGTTCATTACGAGATTTTACAGTTTGATTTTCATTGATCTTTTTAGCTTTATTCATTTCATTGACATATAATCCAAGTACCTTTGTATAGAGATCTATTCCTTCTTCTTTACCAAGAATGTCTGTAAATGATTTCACTCTAAAATAGGATAATCCTTCAAAAGCTTTAGTCCAATTTAAAATTTTAAATTTAGAAATTTTGGATTCAATTATAGATCCATTCGGGATATCCATTTTTAATGCCATAAAACGGACAACTAATTTTGTAAGTTCTTCATTTGTTTTTAGGTATTTTAATTCCTTTTTTATTTCAGTTATTAGTTTTGTTGAATTAATATTATAATTACCTACTTCATAAGCTAATCTTTTGCCAAATGCTTCTATGTAACTTGGAAAAATTTCATTTCTTACTTCTTTCAAAAATGTAAGCATAGAATCTGTTCTTCTTATATGATCATTTATTCTATCAACTGGGTTGAATTCTACAATTGTATCTGCATTAAAACATTTATAGTACTTTTCTTTCATTAATTATCACCTTTTTTAATTTCTTTCCCAATATTTTTGGTAAATTCTATTGTTGGTTGTTTTGGTGGTTTTTTGAACTCTCTTGAATCCCAATATAATTCATCACAAAAATCAGCATGATGCAAAGTTTGGGTTCTTCTCAAGTGGATAATTCTTCCTTGATTGAATTCTGGGATATCCCCAATAAAACAAGAAGCTATATAAGCTACATCAGGATCATTCAAATCTTTCAAAACCTCATGAGTAACACATTTATCAAATCGATAAATTGCTTGATTATCATCTATAAAAGTAAATGTAAAATCAACTATACCATCATTACACCATTGTTTAATTGTACTTTTATTAGCTGATTTGATAGTATCTTCTGCATTAGGTTTTCCCTTACTGTGTCTCTCAGTAACAATTTTTCCTAATATCTTAGTATAAAGTTCTATACCTTTCTCTTTATTCAAAATATCAGTAAATGCCTTTACTCTATAGTACGAGCTTCTTTCTAAAGCGAATGCACGGTTATAATTAGTGACTTCTATAATTTCCGATGCAATTTTTGAGTCTTCAGGTAATTTGAGTGACTTTGCAATATAGTGAATTACTAACTTTGTAAGCTCATCATTCTGTTTTAATTTAGATATCTCATTTTCAATTGATTTGAAATTAAGTGATTCAGTATCAATTGTAAATTTGTCTACTTCCTTTTCTAATCTCTTTTTCAAAGCACTTACATAATTACTAACTAATTCAACGTTTATTTCAGAAAGAAATCTTAAAACTGAATCAGTTGTTTTAATCTCATCTAAGATAAATTTAGCTGGATCAATTTTAATGATTGTTTCTGCATTATAGCATTTGTAGTATTTTTCAGTCAATTATATCTCACCTTTTTTGATTTCTTTATCCATGTTTTCTGTAAATTCAAGTGAAGGTTGTTCTGGAGGTTTTTTATATTCTCTTGAATCCCAGTAGAGTTCATCACAAAAATCTGCATGATGAAGTGTTTGAGTTCTCCTCATGTGAATTATTCTTCCCTGATTGTATTCAGGCATATCTTCAAAAAAACAAGATGCAGCATAAGCTATATTAGGATCATTCAAATCTTTCAAAACTTCATGTATCACACATTTATCAAATCGATACACACATTGATTGCCATCTATGAAATTAAATGTAAAATCAACCATTCCAGAATCACACCATGACTTAATCATATTTTTATTAAGTGATTTTACAGTAATTTCTTCATTCGGTGTAGCTTTACTGTTTCTCTCCGTAATTATTTTTCCAATAATTTTAGTATAAAGTTCAATACCTTTTTCCTTGCCTAAAATATCTGTAAATGCCTTCACCCTATAATATGAAGTTCTTTCTCTAGCAAACGCACGTTCATAATTAGTGACTTCTATAGTTTCTGATGTTATTTTTGAGTCTTCAAGCAAATTGAATGACTTAGCATTAAAGCGTATGACTAAATTAGCGAGTTCATCTTTTTGTTTTAATTTTGATATTTCTTCATCAATCGATTTAAAATTAAGTGATTTAGTATTAATTGTATAATTTTCTACTTCTTTTTTTAATCTCTTAACTAAAGCATCTACATAATCACTAACTAAATCGTTATTTATTTCTGATAGAACTCTGAGAATAGAATCAGTTCTTTTGATCTGTTCCAAGATTTGTTCTGCTGGATTTATTTTTACATTAGCATCTGCCTTATAGCATTTATAGTATTTTATTTCCAATTTTTTCACCTTATTTTTGTTACAATTTATCAAAAAATTCCTTATTGGGATGTACAACCTCTTTCACTATTCTAGTGTCATGTACACATAAATCACAATATGGACCTGTATTAAGTGTATAATTCCGTGTAACAGCAAAATTTTCATTCATTTTTCTTATTAGTGTGTAATCTCCATAACAAAGAACTAATTCTGAAATTTCTTTATCAGGCAACATTTTCATTGCTTCATGACCCATACATTTCAAGCATTTTCCAACATATTTGCCTTCATTAACCAAAGCAGCAATAAAAATCGATGAATCACTTTTATTGCCTCTTTCAATATCATCCTCGAATATTTTCGTTAAATTATCATATTTAGTAACATCTCTAAAATTCAAAACATAATAATCTGTAAATTCTTTGAGATATTGAATTGCTTCTTTTCTTCCAAGAAGATCAATAAATACTTGATAAGCAAAATATCTTGGTATATAAACTGCTTGATCGAGAGTTATATGTAAAATTGTTAATTCATTTGATTCCCAATTGTACTCTTCTGGTAACTGTAGTAATGATAGAATTAAATCTAATGAGACATCTACTAAATCTTGATAGTTAAGAATCATTTTTACTTTTGATTTGATAGGCTCTAAATCAAGTGATTCTTTGAGTTTGGAACTTTTTTTGATTTCAGATTTGAATCTCATAATTAGTTCTTGTATGACCTTTTTATAGATCTTCGAATTCTGTTTTTCAGTGTATTCTAATAGTCTATCTAGAAATAATAGCGAAGATCGACATAAACTTTGTATATCTCGGGTAAGAGTTCTTTTAAGGTTAAATGAACCAATTTTTTCAACTCTCATTAATAGCTACCTCTAACTATATTCTTTCTCCAATTTTATTGGATCTTCTTTTCCTAATTTCTTCATAAATTCTAATGTAGGTTGTTCAGCATTCGGATAAACACTGTTATCCCAGAAGAACTCATCACAAAATTCCCCTAGATGCAAAGTTTGAGTTCTTCTTCTCCTCCTAACTTTAGTAGTTCTTTCATCCTCAACATCTCCAACATAACAGTAAGAAAGATAGGTTAATTCTGGATCGTTAAGATACTTCAATGCTTCATGGACACCACAAAGGTCGAATTTCACTAAAGTTTGATAATCATCAAACACAACAACAGTATAATCCATTAGAGAATTTTCTTTATTTTCAGTTCCAGATTTCATCCAACCTTCAGCAACATCTTTTATTGGTTTACGTTCTCCTGTGTTTTCTAATACATAATCAGCTAAACGAACTGCAATTTCTTCCTTCCAAAATTTAATTCCTTTGTTTCGTCCTAGAACATCAATAAATGATTTAGTTCGATAAAAACGCCATAACAAATATGCTTTCAACCAATCTAAAAGAGGAAGCTCATAATCACCTTGATCAATATGATAATCCCTAGCTGGTTTCATATGTTTATGAACTAATTTAATAATTAGTTTCAAAAATCTTTGATGTTGTTTAACATATGTTAGTTCTTTTGTTAATTCATCTAAATCATAAATAGCAAAATTTGCTTTCACATTCTTGGTTTCATTCTCAAGATTTTCCTCAAAAGCTGCTAAATAATCATGAACTAATTTAGAGTCAATTTCATAAACGAATCCAATAGTAAGATTGATTCCACGAAAAGCTTGTTTTATAATGTCAATTGGATTAGCATTTTGTTTAGCATCTAGATTGTGATTCCTATATGTGACTATCTTCAAATTCCATCCCAACTTGATTATAACCTTTTTCCGAGACTATGATTACATTATATGTCTATAGGCGACAATTAATGTCTTTAAACGACATCTATGGACAATGTTATATATTAGTATTACCTTTAGTCTTGTGTAGATATTATGTATATTTAAAATGAAGATAATTTGAACTAAATGTGAGTGTTTTTCATGGCTAAAAAAGAAGACAATAAATACAAAGATTATATCGATTATAATGAAATACCTATTACTAAATTTTTGAATGTAGAGCAATCAAAATTAACTGAAGAATATATGCCAATCATAAAAGCTCTTAGAATAAATAAACACATGACTGCAAAGGAAATTCATGAACTTTATATCGATAAAGAAACAGGGAAACACCAATATACCATTAAAACTATTTATCGATATTTAGAGAAATTAGAAGAAGCTGATTTGGTTGTTAAATCTGGTCATCGAATAACTGAGGGGAAACGGTTAACTGAACAACTTTATACTCGTACTGGAAATATTTTTTTCAAAGCTAAAAAAGAAGAAATTTACCCAGAAGCAGCTGAAAAAAGAAAGGATTCCATTAAAAAGCTTTATGTAGTTTTCCAAGAAATATATGATTTGCCATTAATTAACTATGATGAATTTGAAGAAATACTTTTGAAGAAATTTGATTTTGAGCGAGAATTTAACAAATCAGTTGTTGAAAAAATTTCTAAGAATAAAGTTTTAGCTGATCTATATAGTAATATGGATATTGATATTGTTAATTATATTAATGATCTTGCATCTTCTTTATTGGTTCTAATCAAGAAACCCAAATTGATTAAAGAAATTCAAAATATCTACAAAGAAAAATAATGTAAATTAATTATTAATTAAAAATTCCAAAATTAAATCAGCTATAATTTTTGCGCCTTTGGAATTTAAATGTAGATGATCAACTAATAGAGTAAAACCATAATCTTTTGATATTTTATCCAAACTTTTCCCCAAAATATAATGCTTTACTGCTACTATGCCATATAATTTATGCTCAACTGGATGTTTTGGTTTTGAAGGATTTAATTCAAGATATTCTAACATTTGTTCATTTACAGGCAAATAATTTATTTTTAATTCTTCAGCAATAGTTTTAATTGTTTTAGAAAAATCAATGCTTTGGTAAAAAGCATCATGATTGGTATTTTCACCAATAGGTGGAATTGAACAAATAGCTATTTTAGCACTTGTTTTTTCTTTTAATTTCACAATAATTTCTCGCAAATTTTCAATAAACCACTCTTTATTAGGTTCTTTAGGTAGATTTAGTTGTCTATTGGTTATGCTATGTTTATACAATTTCATACTTCTATGAGCATCATTTGTACCTATTAGAATCGTTACATAATCAGGTTTACATGCTATAATATCCTCTAGTCTTTGTATAACGTTATATGTTAAATTAGCGTTTAATCCACCATTAATAAAGTCAAATTTTTCTTCCCCTAATTCGCTTGCTATTATATTAATAAAATTAACACTCATATTACCATGTGTTATACTATCCCCAATAAAGATAATTCTCTTTTTACTAAACGAGTTAATTGAATTACTCAAAAATTTCTCAACAAATTCCTTTGGATTGTTTTTTGGTAAACTAAAAATTCTATTTAAAATTATACGATAATAAATCAAATAAATAATTGCTAATTGTGAAACAGTAATAAAAATAGCAATTAACGTAAAATATGCTGGTCTCAATTTTAAATCACATCTGTTTAAGATATGCTAATATGGAAATTTTTCATGCTCTTTATCTTCAATACGCATTTGATAGACTTTTTTGTTCTCTAAATCAATATTCTGCAAATGAAATCTTCTGTTTATATTCTCAAATTTAGTTATACGTTTAGGTGTAATTTTCACTAAAACCATTTCTTTAATATGTGAAAAAGTATCATACCATCTGGGAGAAAATTTACTCTTAAACAGATCACCTATTTCATTATACTTTTCTTCAAAAGCATTTCCTAATATTACTGCTTCACCTTCAAATTGCAAATTTTTTAAACATAAAGCAATATTTGAATTATTTTTTAATTGGATTATTTTCTTGTTATGTTCCCAAGAAAGGAAGTATATATCTAACTCTTTATTTGCGAAAGAAACTGTTCGAGCAGTAACTCTATTATCAAAAGATGTTGCTAAAACAATATCTCGATGTGTATCTAGCAATGTAATAATATCAGATTTTATTTTATGAAAATCTAGCTCTTCTCGCATATTTAGTATTGCTTCTTTACTATCTAATTTTGGATCACTCATAGAAGTCCCCCTATAATTCAAATAGATTGCAATTAGAATATTAGTTTTTCTTAAAATTAATGCTGTTAATTTTATTTTCTAAAAAATATCTATTTTTCATATTTGTTTATCTAATAAACTAATGATTTGTGTTTAATTTTTCTAAAATTTAAAACAATGTAAGTTATTATTGATAAGAATAATTGTAAAATGGGGGTCAATATATGAAGACAACTAATAAATTAATTATACAAATCGGGATTGTACTAGGATTTCTAGGAACAATAATCGTAAATACCCTGTCATCTATTGGGATATTAAATAATAAAGATCCTGGCACATTATCAGATGCTTTACCAAATCTTTTTGTACCAGCTGGCATTACATTCGCAGTCTGGGGAATGATATATATCGGACTTCTTGCATTAACGATATATAGCATTCGATCATGGTTCAAAAAAGATATGGAACCACCTGAGGAACTTGACAAATATGGCATCGAATTTATCGTTGCTGCTGTAGCCAATATAATATGGATATTCCTATGGCATTGGC
>JAEOUJ010000265.1 GCA_016839405.1 Candidatus Gerdarchaeota archaeon
AAATGTTTTTTATGATCGACTTGTTGTCTTTTTCTAAAATTAAATAATAGCCAGCTAGTGGTAGCTAAACATAGAAGTTCTCCAGATTGATTTAAAATCTGAAATTCTCTTAAAGTGTATTTAGTATCACTTCTAGCTACCCACGAGCGTACTGTTAATAAATCATTTAATTTTGGATAATTTTTCATTACAATATAATATCTTAGTAAATACCAAGTTAAATTTTGTTTGAATGTTTGTTGAAAACTTAAACCAAGATTAAAAGCATGTTCATAAGCTATTTGTTGAAGATAATCAACAATAGATGTGAATTTTACTTCTTCAGAATTAGTTATTTCTAATGCTCTTGGTTTTATTTGAATCTCATAAATTTCCTTCATATTATGAGAAGATTAATAGATGGTTAATAAATTTAATTCCGAAAATAATAGATTTAAATTAATAATTATTCAATTATTTTAAGGTACATTTTGTGACCTCATAATGTGAATCTTCCTTTTATATTATAAAATAAAAGTGTAATTGAGTTTCCAGGTGATAGTATGTCAACTAAAGAACAAAAAATAGAAAATATTGAAGACAAAATTAATCCTAATATAACAGATTTGATTTCATTAGAATTACCAATGAATTTTAAGATTTCACCTGAAGGTGATAAAGTCGCTTATGCTATGAGATATGCGAATTGGAATAAAAATCGCTATGAATCACGTATCTATATTTTTTATATTGATCAGGATAAAACTATTCAATTATCACGTTCAGGGTTAGTAGCTGATATGATGTGGATCAATAATGATTCACTTGCTGTTTTAAAACAAGAACTAGATGACAAAAAAAGCAAAAACCAGATTTATATTTATGAAAATCTAATTGGTGATCCATGGAAAATAACGGATCATAAAGAAAGCATAATTAGCTTCAAAAAATTCGCTAATGGTATTTTATTCAAAGCAAATGATCCTGATAGAGTAGAGAAAAAGAAAAGAAATGATGAATTTGGTACTATAGTGCATTTTGAGCAAGAAAAAAGTGCTAATGCTTTATATTATTTAAATTTGGAGAAAATTAAACTCTATCAAGAAGAAATAATGAAAAGTACTAAAGATGAAGCTAAAAAAATTATTGAACCAATAATTGAAATAAGCAAATTGTTGGAAGAACCATTAACTATTCAGAATTTCATTCCATCAAAACAAAATAATACAATTTATTTAAATTGCCAAGCACATGATGATTTAGTACATTTTCAAGATACAACACATTTTGTTATTAAATTAGATCCTGATTTAGCATTGGAAAAATATATTCAGAAAAAAAGAGAAGAAATTGATAAAGAAAAATCCAATAATGCGGATGAAAATAAAGAAGAAGATTTTTCATATATTGGTAAAATCATTAAATTTGGTTTTCCTAAAAAAGGATATCCTATAGTGGATGTTTCACCTGATGGGACAAAACTCTTAATTTATCATAAGGAAAGAGACCAGATGTTTTACACCATAGGTGATCTTTGGATACTTGATATTGTAAAATGGAATAATCTTATTGCTAGCGAAGAAATAGTTGAAAAATTAGAAAAAATTACAGGTGATGTTGATAGATTCAAATATAATACAAAATGGAAAACTGAAGATATAATTACTACAATAGCTGATAGTACAAAATCGGCTTTTCTAAAAATTACTCAAAAAGGGGAAATAAAAAGATTACAAATTGGAAATATTCATCCCTTTTTATATGGATATGATATAAACAACAAAGGTCAAATAATCTTTATTGGTTTTAATAAAAATAAAATACCAGATTTGTATGTATCAACAAATACAATAGATTCTGATAAATTAATATTAAAACAAGTAACAAAGAGAGGGAATAAAACTAGAAAATGGAATTTTGGCAAAGTAGAAACAATTCAATGGAAAAGTAAAGATGGAACTATAATTGAGGGAATTTTGAGAAAACCGCTAGATTTTGATCCTAAGAAAAAATATCCGTTGGTATTCATAATTCATGGTGGACCACAAGATTATAATGCAGAGAATTTACTTGAATATGTTGAACAATTTTACTATCCAGCAATTCAATTTAGTAATAAAGGTATGCTTGTTGTTAAAGTAAATTATAGAGGTTCAGTTGGTAGAGGGCAAGAATTTGTTGAATTAAACAAAGATAATCTTGGTATTGGTGATTTGTGGGATATAGAATCATGTATAGATTTTTTGGATAAACAAGGATTTATAGATACTAAAAAAATAGGTTGCATGGGATGGTCTCAAGGAGGTTATATAACAGCTTTTGTGAGTCTTCATTCAAAGCTATTTGCAGCTGCTTCTGTTGGAGCAGGAGTAGCTGATTGGTACACATATCATATTAGCAATGATATCCCTCAATTTACCACACATTACCTATCAGGTTCTCCTTTCAGAGATAGAACACTTTATGAAAAAACTGCTCCTATAAGTAAAATCAAAGAAGCTCAAACTCCAACTTTAATACAACATGGTGAAGTCGACTTAAGAGTTCCAATATCAAATGCCAAAGAACTTTATCGGGGACTAAAAGAAATGAATGTGCCTGTAGAATTGTTTATTTATCCTAGTATGGCACATCCGATCACAAAACCTCGAGAAAATAGAGCTATAATGCATCAAAACTTATCTTGGTTCAGCCATTATTTATTAGATGAAGAATTGGATTTTGCAATTTAATTTGTAAAATTCATCTTTTTTTTTCTATTTTTTTGCTTTTTTTCCAAACTTGCGTAACGTTTTTAGTTAATGAGTTTCTCAATAAAATTTAATTTAAAATCTAGGACTCATATAGGGTGTGTCTCGATGAATCCCCAAAACAGGAGATTAGGTGAGATAGAGCACACTAAATTTCCAGAAGTTCCAGTGCTGATTTATAATCCGCCTGGTATTTCAAATATAAAATTGATAACTGAAGCAGCAAGAATTGGTGCTCTAGGGATCCTCGATCTTGAATTCCTATCTATTACAGCTATAGAAAATGCATTAACTGAATTGGACCAACTTGGAATTCCATTTGGTATAAGAGTTGATCCTTTTAGTGGTAGTCTTACCACTTTTCTTAGTGGTGATCAGCCAAAAGGATTAAAATTGGTTATTTTACCCCCTAAACCCACTTTACAAAAATTAGTTAGAAAGGAAATTTACAAAAGAATTCATTCTTTAGGAGTAAAAGTGTTTCAAGAGGTATGTGACGAGAAAGAGATAAAAAATAGTTCAGATGCAAATGTTGATGGTTTAATTCCCCGAGGTTTTGAAGGTGGAGGTAGAGTAAGTAATCAATCTACATTTATTTTATTTCAACTTTGTATTAAAAATGCAAAGAATGTATTGATATATCCTAAAGGAGGCATTGGTCCAAGATCAGCAGCAGCGTTTTTAATTGGAGGAGCTGCTGGTGTTGTTTTAGATGTTCAATTATATACACTTCCAGAATCACCTTTAAATGAACAAATTAAAGATTTAATTAGAAATATGGGCGAGAATGATACTGAAGTTTTATGTTTAACACTTGATAGGCCTTATAGATGCTTTGCTAAAGTAGCAACAAAAGTGGTTAATGATCTCAAAAAATTAGAAGCAGAACTTCGTAAAAAGGATTTAGATAAAAAAGAACAATATACAACATTAAA
>JAEOUJ010000266.1 GCA_016839405.1 Candidatus Gerdarchaeota archaeon
CGATATTGCTTTTATTTTATTAATTAATTCTGCATCTCGAGTAGCATATTCGATAGTATCCATTTTAATACACCTATTTATTTAAAGGGCTTGGGCCTAATTCTTTTAATTTATCTACCATTGTTTGAACTGTATCAGCGAATTTATTACCTTCACCAGCTGATATGAATTCCAATCTTAATCGGTCTTTTTCTATACCAAATGACTCGAGTAGTTTATTTAAAAGTTCAACACGTTTAACTGTTTTATAATTCTGCGATATATAATGACAGTCACCAAGGTGACAGGCAGCGATTAATACTCCATCCGCACCATTCTCAAAAGCATCTATGATGAATTGAGGATCTACTCGACCAGAACACATAGTTCTGATTATTCTAATATTTGGTGGATATTTCAATCTTGATAATCCAGCCAAATCAGCTCCTGCATAAGAACACCAATTACAGCAAAAAGCTAGTAAATTAGGTTCAAATGTTTCGCTTTTTTCTTTTGTAACAGTAGTTGTTTTCTGATTCATTTAATATCCTCCAAAATTACTATGGCGCAGGTGTAAGCGATTCTTTAAATGCATTTTCTATCATCGCCTCTATTTGTTTATCGGTATAATGATTCATAACTATTGCGTTAGATGGGCAAGTTACTGCACATGCACCACAACCTTCACATAATATTTTATTTATCTCGGAGCGTGTGTGCCCTTCTTTATCTACTACTAGTGAGAGGGCACCGAAAGCACATGTAGATATACATGAACCACAACCGGAACATATATCATGATTTACTTCAGCAATAATTGCTTCTTTCTCTATGCTTTTACTCTTTATTATTTTTGCAGCTAAAAGTGCTGCTGCTGTTCCTTGTGCTACTGAATCAGTTATATCAATTGGTCCTCTGCAAGCACCAGCAATCAATTTCCCAGTTGATGCGGTTTCAACTGGACCTAATTTAATGTGCTTTTCTATAAAGAAACCATCTTTATCCATTGAACAACTTAATAATTCTCCAATTTTCTTAGCATCTTCTTGTGGTTCCATTGCTGTTTGTAGAACTATCAAATCAGGTCTGTATCGAATGCTTTTACCTAAATCAGGATTGAAAACATCAAAATACTGTTTTCCATTTATATCTAATTTAATTTCACTTGGTATACCTTTAATATATTCAGCACCCATTGAGCGAGATTTATTATATAATTCTTCGTATCCTTTACCAAAGGATCGGATGTCCTTATAGAAAAGAAGTATATCTACTTCTGAATCATATTTGTTTTTCATTAGAAATGCATGTTTAATAGAAGCAGTGCAACAGTAACGAGAACAATACTCATGATAATGTTTGTCTCGACTGCCTACACAATTAATGAAAGCTATTGTTTTTGGTTTCCTTCCTGATGAAGGTACGTTTAATACACCTTCAGTTGGTCCAGCTGAATTAGTTAATCGTTCAAATTCCATTCCTGAAATTATATCAGGATATTCAGGATCCTTGTAATGGTATTGTGGGATAACACTTGGATCAAATGTTTTATAACCAGTTGCAACAATAATTGTTCCGACTTTTTCTTTAAAGAGCATTGGAAGTGCTTCATGATCAATTGCACCAGCTTCACAAGCACGAACACATTCTTTACAAACGCCACAATTTGCACAATGTAAACATCTGCTGGCTTCTTTTCTAGCATCTTCTTCAGAATAGGGTTTTACTACTTCTAGATAGCAATTATCTATACGTGCATTTATTGGTTCTTTTGGCAGTGGAATTCTTTTAATATCATTTGCTCGTTCTATTGGTATCTCATCTACAACTTTACCTATTCTTACACGTCCTTTGTAGATTTGTGAATGTGTTGTTGCTACTTCTGGTCGGCCAATATACAAATCTTCACCTTGAATATATCGATGAACAGATTCTGCAGCCCATTTTCCTGAAGCTATAGCTTCAATAACTGATTCTGGGCTATAGTAGAATTCTCCGCAACAAAAAATATGATGATGGGTTTTTGACTGCAATGTTTTGGTATCAATTAATAAATTGCCACTTTTATCTATCATATCTTCAGGAATGATACTTCTATCAAAATATTGACCTATGGCAACAAAAACGCAATCAAATTTCTCGACATATTCAGAACCTTCTATACAAATAGCTTTTCTGCGCCCATCAGGTCCAGGTTCTTCTAATTCAGTTTTAAGTAATTCAACTGAAGTTAATTTGCCATTATTACCTATGAATTTACTTATTTGAACTTTAGTGTCTAAAATAATTCCTTCTTCTATTGCATCGTCAATTTCTTCTTGATATGCTGGCATCTCTATTTTACTACGACGATAAAGAACCTTAACTTCATCTGCGCCTAAACGTTTAGCTACTCGAGCAACATCTATTGCAGTGTTGCCACCACCGATTACACCAATCTTACCTTTTAATTTGGTTATTTTCCTATCACAAACATCTTTTAGGAAATCTAATCCGGGAACAACTCCATCCAAATCTTCCCCTTCTACGAATAATTCATATGAACCTACTGCACCAGTTGCAATAATTACTGCATCATAGCCTTTACGTCGCAATAAACCTCTTTTCTTTAGATCATTAAAGGTAATTTCTGCATTTTGTCCTACACGAACACCTGTTTTCAATTCAACACCTAAATCAAGTATACGTTGTATTTCATGATCCAGAACATCTTTTGGCAATCTGTAATCAGGTATTGCATATTGTAGAAGTCCACCAGCTTTTTGTTTCATTTCATATACTGTAACCTTATAACCTTTCTTTGCCAGCCACCAAGCTGACGATAAACCAGAAGGTCCGGCACCAACTACAGCAATTTTTTCTTTATGTTGTTTTTGTATTGGTTCAACTTTGGATTCATTAATCATTTCCCTACGTTCCCATTCACATATGAAATTTTTCAAAGCTCGAATGGAAACTGGTTCATCAACTTCTCCACGACCGCAGTATTCTTCGCAATGGCCTACGCATATTTTTCCGCAAATTGAAGGAAATGGATTTTCTTCTCGAATAAGTTCAAGGGCATCTTTAAAATTACCCATTGCAATTAAGTTAACATATCCTTGTACATGGATATCTGCTGGACAACCATCTCTACATGGGGGAATACCTAATTTATCAATAGTATAACATTGTGGGACTGCTTGTGGAAATGGTATATATGTTGCTTTATGAGTAGTTAATCCTTCATCAAATACACTGATTATATCTGTAGGACAATTCTTGGTACAGTCACCACATGAAGTACAAATTTCTGGATTTATATAGAGAGCTTTTTGCAAAATCTCAACATCAAAATTCCCAACATAACCAGTAACTTTCGTTACCTCAGCATTTGTAATCATTTGTATTCTGGGATGATCCGCAACCTCTGCCATTTTTGGTGTTAAGATACAAGCAGAACAATCTTGCGTTGGAAATGTTTTATCCAATTGAGCCATCTTTCCACCAATAGTAGGCGTTTTTTCAACCAAGATGGTATCAATTTCTAAATCAGCTAATGATAAAGCTGAAGAAATTCCTGTTATACCACCACCTATTACCAAAGCTTTTGGAAAACCTGAAACTACATTTGGGTCTAATGGTTGTAAAAGTGATGCACGACTAACAGCCATCCGAACTAGATCTTTGGCTTTTTGTGTAGCCTTTTCTACATCATCTGTGACCCATGAAACATGTTCACGAATATTTGCCATCTCAAAGAGATACTTGTTTAAACCTGCAGCTTGAACTGTTTTACGGAATGTTTCTTCATGCATGCGGGGACTGCATGATGAAACAACAATACGATTTAAATTATGCTCTTTAATATCCTCTTGAATTTTTTTCTGACTTGGTTTCGAACAGGAATATTTAAACGTATGAGCATAGGCGACATTTGGTAGTGCCTTAGCGTACTCGGTAACTTCCTCACATTTTATTGTTGAAGCTATATTTGAACCGCATTTACAAATATAGACTCCAATTCTGATTTCCTCGCTCATTTAAAGGATAATCTCCGAAGATTTTAATATTTGGACTAGTCGCCAATACAAAGAAAATAACTTATAAAAAGGTTTAACGGTATATCCGAACTTTTTTCCTTAAAGAAATTTTTTATTTTTTTTACACTTATTTTGTTAAAAAACACAAGATTAAAATTCAAGTAGATGAAATATTACCAAACTTAAGTGAAATTATAGCTATAACAACTATCAAAGGAAAAAATACTAATGAAAATTCTATTAACTGGTGCATTTGGTAATGTTGGTTCTAGTACCCTTGAAGCACTCCTAAAGAAAGATAATTTAACAATAACTTGTTTTGATAAACGAACATTTGAAAACATGCGAGAAGCTAGGAAATTTAGAAAACATGTTAGAATTATTTGGGGAGATATTAGAAATAAGAAAAAAGTTGCTAAAGCAGTAGTAGATCAAGATATGGTACTTCATATTGCAGCAGTAATCCCACCAAAAGCGAATAAAAATAAAAAAAGAACGGAGCAAATTAACTTTGGTGGAACAAAAAATATTGTTGATGCTATGGAGAAACAAAAAGTAAAAGCCAAGATTATCTATACATCATCAGTTGCTGTTTATGGTGATGTTCGACATTTAGAGGATCCAACGATAAAAGAAGATTATCCATTTAATCCTAGTCCAGGAGATTTTTATGCAGTAACTAAAATAAAAGCAGAAGAATATGTACGTAACTCATCGCTAGAATGGTGTGTATTTCGACTTAGTTATATCCCAAATTCCAAAAAAATAAAACTCACTCCATTAATGTTCAAAATGCCTCTTGATACTCCAATTGAAATGACTCATACAAAAGATTGTGGCAATGCTTTAGTTAATGCAATATTCGTTAATGAAATATGGGGAAGAATATTTAATCTCGGTGGGGGAAAAGATTGCCAAGTATATTATAACAAATTTATGGATACTATGTTACCATTAATGGGCATTGAAAAATTACCTGATGAAGCTTTTAGTAATGAACCATTTCATTGTTGCTTTTATGATACAGAGGAAATCCAGGAATTATTACAATATCAAAAACATAATTTAAATGATTTATATGATGAAATGGTAAAAAATGCTCGAAGTAAAAGAATTTTAGCAAAAATGTTCAAACCAATCGTTAAACCATTTCTTTTAATTCTTTCACCATATTATAAGAAAAATAAGAAAATCTCTAAAGAAAAAGAATGATCTTAAAAAAACTGAAAATCATACACTAAATAATGGAGTTAGATGAGTGCAAGTTTTAGTAACCGGTGCTTTTGGTATTGTTGGAACTGCTGTAATACGACAATTAATAAATCTACAATTTAAAGTACGATGTTTTGATATCAAGAATCTTCGAACTAAAAGAATTGCACGTAGGTTTAGGAAAAAAGTTGAAGTTATTTGGGGGGACATTAGAGATAAAGAGAAGGTAAGGGAGATAGTAAAAGAGCAAGATGTTGTAATACATTTAGCTTTTATTCTCCCACCATTAGTTAATCAGAAGCCAGAATATGCTCGAGAAGTTAATGTTAATGGAACTAAAAATCTAATAGAAGTAATGCAAGAGCTATCAAATCCACCTCGTTTAATTTATTCTTCTTCTGTTGCGATTTATGGTGATGTGCGAGATGAGAAACAACCTATTCAAATTACAGCTCCTTATAAATCAACTGATTTTTACACGCAACATAAAATAGAAACAATGGAATTGATTCAAAAATCATCACTTCAGCAATCAATATTCATTCTTGGTTTTGTTCCACCGCTAGATAGGTTGGTTTTTGATCCATCGATGTTTGAAATGCCTTTAGATACAAAAATAGAAGTTATTCATTTAAGTGATTTAGCGATTGCTTTTGTAAATGGAATAACAAGCAAAGAAATTTGGGGAAAAATTTTACACATTGCTGGTGGAGAAAGTTGTAGATCTGTGTATAAAGACTTCCTTAAGAGAACAATGGAAGCTTTATCAATTGGGCAAATTCCTGATGAAGCAATTCAAGGTACATTGCACCATTGTTGTTATTTGGATACTGAAGAGAGTCAGAGGTTATTAAACTACCAAAAACATTCTTTTGATGATATTATTAATGAAATGCGAGAAAATAACAAAGTAATTGGTTTTTTAGTACGATTAATTCGACCTTTAGTTAGATTGTATCTTTTAAAAAAATCCCCTTATTATTAAAAAATACAACAAATATCAATTGTATTGACTCATAATTAATTGATTATAAAATTATATTTACTTATTTTAAGTCATTTTAGCATCTCTAGAAAAATTTGTGTTAATCATCTACTAACTTATTTCTTTTTTTTAATAAAAATCCTAGAAATTATTGTTGTAAATGTTATAATTATTATACTTATTTTGGGATAGGCAATTGATGGGGTCCAATCTTGATGAGTTTGGGGATTATTTGGATCTGGATAAATGTGCACTAGATTTGTAATATCAGAAAAATCTATTATGTAAATTGTTCTATTCTCGAATTCTGAATCACATGGCATATAAATTCGATTATTATCAATAAATGAATCATGGAAGTAAATATAACCTTGATCGAGTGTTTTATATCTACTAATACAAGTATCAGCAATTAAATTGCTTAGATTAAACACTTCTAATCCTTTTGTATATACAACAAATAAATATTCATTGTGAATTTCTAAATCATTTATCCAAGTCCAGCTTTCATTTTGTAAAATTAAAACATTAATAAAGACTGGATTATATAAATCATTAATATTGTAGACTTTTATCTGATTATCATATTCACTAAACAAGTAATGGTTTATAATCTCAAAATTAGATGATAATTCTTCACTGAGCTGATAAGTACCAAGTTTAACTGGATTATGTTTATCAGAAATATTTACATATTCCAACAAACCATGCAATCTATTTATTATTAGAACATCTTCGAAGAAAATTTCATTAAATAGACAATAATGATTAATTTCACCATCATCTGCTAATGAATAGGAACTAATTTCTTGAACATCAGTTAAAATTGTACAATTTAAAATTTTAAGTTCAATAATATCAGTTGTTTTATTTCTTCCCAAGATATAGAGGTAATTATCCTCAAAATGCAAGTTATCGTACTCCCATCTCCCATGATAATATTCTACTCCAACTAATTCATAGTAGTCTATCAATTCTGGAGAAGTTAATTCACTTGTATTTACAAATTCTAAAGCTAAATTATAATTCCTTACTCCTACTAGGATCATTAAGTTACCAATTATTTCAAAATCTTTTAATGAATAAACCGTAGATGAACTATAGTCAGCTAAATGTATCGGATTATATGGATCAGATATATTATTTAGTATCATAAGATCAGTATCGTTTAATTCAAACATGATATTATTATTCATTTTGAAATATGGCGCAGCATAAGTGGGGATAGGATTTTCAGGATAAAATGATTTATTCCCTATAGCGTTCATAACTTGATCATTAATTACTAAAAAAATAATTAATAATAGAACAAATGATGTTAGAAAAGTAACATGCTTTTTTATAAATCTAATTCGAATCAACTCCTTATTCCCAAAATAAAATATGTTTTCATTCTATTTAAATTTTCATTCGTATCTTTTTTATAAAACTAAAATTTTTATTCCAAAAACTTTTTTGCATTTTTTGTCAAATTTTTAAGAGAATCAATGATAGTTATCCCTAAACATAAAACCAAAAGAAAATATTTGTGATATTCACTATAAATTTTGTTACTATTCAAAAGCATAAGTTGATGAAGTAATAATTGAGAAATAAAATTCTTTACTTCAATCAACTTCTTTTCTTTAAACTACCAAGGCATTTCATTTCCTTTCCAATCGAAAAAA
>JAEOUJ010000267.1 GCA_016839405.1 Candidatus Gerdarchaeota archaeon
CTGGATAATGAGAAGTAGCAAAAAGGATAGCCCATTGGTTATCTATGCGTGTATTTATTTCTCCATTAACATCTTTTGTAGATAAATTAGTATCAATATTATCATTAATTGCTTGTTTACCCTTTATTTTATAATTAAGTTCTGGATCATCAATTTGTAGTTCATAGTCAACACCTCGAATGGGAACGATTATCTCACAACTACCATCAAAAACAGGATAAAACATGCTTTTGAATTGCAGTTCATTAAATGATAACTTGAATAACTGTAAGGAATTCATTTTTGGTTTGTATTCAATTGTTTGGTAGATTATACCATCTCTATCCTCAGTTTTTTCTTCTTCAAACACATATGGTCCATTACTAATATCATTTATCTTTAGATACCAAATTTTCTCTTGGGCATTAACATAATCATCTTCAGAGAATCCAATTCCCATTAGATCCCATTCTATATGAATTAGTTTGTTGTTACATCCACATGTTTTAGCAAATGATGTATCAAGGTTCTTGCTTTCCATGATAAATAGATTCTTACTTGACCAAACAATAACTTCCTTTAGTGGATTATCTGCTAACATTAATCTTTCACTTGAGCTTTTGAAACCAATAGCTATTTCCAGATCTTTTGCATTTGAGCTTTGTATTTTTACTTCTACTTTACTAAAAGCTAAATTTTCCTCTTGGAAATACCTTTTAGTCTCTACCATAAATGAATTTCCTTCAACAATTCCTGGGACTTTTACATTAGCAAGAAATCCATCAAGAACTCCTTCATCCTCATTCCTATCAATAAAATATTCATCAGGGATTGTAATGTTAAACTGCTTCTCTTTGTGTAATAACAATAAATGCAATGAAAGAGATGAACAGACTATTGCCATTATTAATCCCAATACTAGACTTTTATTTCTTTTTATCAATATACTAGCTCCTCCTTTTACTAAGAAATAGTAGGTAAAATAATTTTGAAATTCCAGATAAAGTATAATACATCTACTTTTCCTTGATTTTCCATTCCTACATTATGAACTAGATAATATTTGTTTAGAAATTTTGATATTTAAATTAAGATGAAATTATAATTTTTAAATAAAAAATATGAAATTTCAACTCTCGTAAATCTAGGTAATAAAAAATTAATTTTAATTCAACTTGTTATTTCTTTAATAATAACTTCAGAATTTTAATATTAATACTGGAAAGTACTTAAGAATTCAAACAACTCTTGTTTCTCAAAAAGCTAAATTTAAATAAAATAATTGGGAGTATTTGAGAGTATTTACATTCTCAAATCTCCAAGGAAATTCAAATCATTCAAATTGTCAAGAATGGATCGCCAAGTATACACATGCCATAAGCCCAACCGACAAAATCTTCATTGTTTACCATTGCATAAAACCAACGATAAAGACTGTAGCCTAAGTTATAGCCAGTTCCTATGCTACTATAAAAAGTATAACCCTCAACCATTCCTCCACTTTTTGTTGACCCAATTACCGCGACAGAATAATCACTTGAGAAAAGGTAAGTCACTGCTAAACAATCATTTTCTCTGTAATCTGCAGCATCACAGCAGAACAAGTTATAGAAATTGAATGTTGGTTTAATATTATGTATGTCTAATGCTGTTACTTTGCCTTCATCATTACCATTTGCATCACTAAAACCATGCCAAGTTGGTGTACTATGTGCACATAGATGAGCCCATTCATAATCATTTGTTAATTGATTCATCCAATTAGCAGCTGTTGTTATTCCATTTGGCGGTCTTATTTCTTCATGATCAGAATAAGCTTGCCATAACCATGTTTCCCAAACATATTCTGACCAATCATCATCCATAAAAAACAGAGATCTATCAGTTCTAGAAATACCACCATTTCGATAGCTATGTATTCTTCCAAGTAAATCTATTATTTCCTCAATTTCTGTCATATCTCTAGAGCCTATTTTTTTTCTGTATGTTCTTTTTGAAGCGTCGATTCTTCCAAGGAAAAATTCTGGTTCTATATCACCTGTCTCTGCTGTATGACTGTCATATATGCCATCGCTGTTACTATCTGTCCAGGTACCATCAACATCCATTAAAAAGAGATCACAAATAAAGATATCATCATTTTTAACAAAACGCGCATAAGGAAGGTCTCCAATTAAAACAATACCATCAATGTCATATGCCATATGATAAATTAGTAGTTGATAACGTAAATTTTCTGCTGTAGTGAATGTCTCATCAAACGGTATTATGTCAAATCCTTCAGCAATCAAATCTTGTTTATAAGTAGTTATCGCATCCCTTAAGTCCTGACTAGAATCCCAAAGTTCTTCCTCTACAATAACAATCGCATCTAAATGATTAAATGTAACAGTAATTGTATAAGTTTTAGTATTACCCGAAAAGTCATAAGCTTCAGCAGTTATTGTATGTGTTCCTTCTGAATAACACCTTAAATCAGACGACCATTCAAAAGGATAAATTGCGTCACCATGCTCAAATTCACCATCTAGGTAGAAATTTACTCCTGCAACACCAAAATTATCTGATGTATATGTTTGCACATTCATTGGGTATTCAAGAGTATCTCCATTTAATGGATCTAAAATTAAAACATTGGGATTAATTGTATCACCAATATACGATATTTTCCTTATTGTTACTTCATCAAAATAGGTTTTATAGAATGAAAAAGTACTTGTTCTTGCAGAGATTCCTGCCTTGCCACTTTTAATTATATAACCTTCATTGCTTAAATCATACGTTATTTGTGGATTAGCTGGTAGGTTTTCAGAATTGCTTATCCACACTTTCAACACATTGTGAATTGCTTCGAATTTTACATGCCACCATTTATTTTGAATATAACTACCTAAATCATATGATGCATAGGTAGGTTGCCAGTTACCACTTAGGTAAGCTCTTAGTTTAATGTGATCTTTATAGAGATAAACAGCGTAACCATAATCAAATGAGCAGTATTCATCATTTGAATCTATATTCGTCGTACGCAACCAAAAGCTTGGATAAAGCTGCCATGTATATTTACAGTAAACCCATCCTTCAATAGATCCATGTGAAAAGGACTGGTAATATTGAACTCCATCATAATAGCGTTCACCATATGGACTTGGTGTAACTTGAAGTGAGCTACCCTCTCTTTTTATTTGAGTGCTTGTACTGAAAAAATTTTGATGCGCAAAATCCCAACCATTTTGAGGAACTGGATCATTAAAATCCTCATAAAAAACCTCTTCTATTTGAGACGGTTCAGCTTTAATCTTTAATGGCATTAGATTTGGCATAAATTGTGTAATACTCATTCCCATAAACAACAAGATTAAGGTTAATATTATTGTTTTTTTCTTCATTATACCACCTCTCTATTCACCCATTTTCTTAATGAAATAGGTGATAAAGATAAGGACTTTTGAAATTATAGATATTTAAATGCAGATTGAATCATTTTTTGGCAGGAAAAAATGGAATATTTACTCCAGAAAATTCTAGGAAAAGAAAAATTAATCTTCAATCTATATGTTTTTTAGTTTAATTTTATCATCAGAATTTTAATAAGAATTATTATGATAACATTGTTTTTTATTTGATATTTTAATCTAATGTGTATTATTTTATAAAAAATAATTGAACATATTCACTTTGCTTCAGAATATTGTTTTAAACTATCTTCAGTTAATTTATCTTTTTCATATTTTCTCTTAGCTTTTCTCATTGCCCATAAAACAGGTATAAACATAAGGAAATAGAGTGCTATTAAGAAATAAGCTAAGGTAGGATTTTCTTGATGAATTGTTGGTGCATAAGGATCTGTCAAGTAACCGCAAACAGAAACAAAAGTTACTGATAATAGTAATATTAAACTAAGTAAAATTATTCGTACTCTTCCTTTCATTCTTCTCAAATATCTTCTTAAGAAATTTTGTTTTAAAAGAACTAAATGAAATCAATACTTTTTTCTATCTCCCATCAAAGAGAATAATTAGTCAAAGAACTACTTCTTATTTCCCCCTAAACTCTATCCTAAGATTGCAATTCAATTAATCTTTGACCAGTAAGGGGATAAGGTCTAGAGTCAATTTTTAATTTTCACTCTTACTAGTAGAGGATTAACAGAAGCAAGAATTAATTGTCTA
>JAEOUJ010000268.1 GCA_016839405.1 Candidatus Gerdarchaeota archaeon
CCAACATCAATACCTATCCAGCTAGTTATTGCAGTCATCTTTATTGGTTTATTCTTTATTTATATTGGTGGCTTCTATGATTTAGCACAAGATCCTGTTCCAGCTTTCGGATCTAATTCTGATGGTGATCCAGTTGTAATATTAGCTAGATTAAATCATCAATATCTAGTAGAAGGAATTGCTGCAGGTTTTCTAATGTTTATAGGTGCTGGTGGATTCTTCTTAATTCATTATTCCACACAGTATGCTTATTCACCTAAAAATTCCACTATCCTATTATTAATGGGCATAGGAATTGTGGTTATTGCATGGATAGCAGTTGCCTTTATGTTAGGACAAAAAATCTAGTATAGGTTATTAACCTATTTTTCCCCTTATTTTTTGACTCTTGTAATTAAAATAATGGTAAGTGTGGATAGTAATACTACTTCCATCAATTTTCTTACCTTGTTTATATACAAATCTATTCTTTAAATTCTTTATCAATTAACTCCATGAAATCCTTTTTCCTTCGAGCACCTGAGAAATGAGTTATTATTTTTCCTTCCTTGAATAGGTAAAATGTAGGTACAAATCTTATTTGATATTGCATTGCTGCTATTCTTTCTTGATCAGTATTTAATTTACCAAAAGCTACCTTGTCCTTATAATTTTCTGCCAATTCACGAGTTATTGGATCCATCATTTTACATGGAGGACACCATGTTGCATAAAAATCTACTATTGCATATTTGTTAGTGTTAATGAAATCTTGTAAATTATCACTGGTAATTGTTTTTACTGCACCATTTGCATCTGGATTTGGATTCATCATTTCGTTCATCATCTTCTCTTTTATTTTATCTATATCTTTATCATTAGTTAACATTTTTTAACTCCTCTTTTTTTAAGTTTTAGTGTTAATGTCTATTATTTAATTTTAAATAACTAGTTTAATAGCTATTTTTTATTGCTGATTAACCGTTAACACAATTTTATTTAAAAATTCCAAATTAGATAGTTAATACAAAAGATAATAATTCCTAATTTTGTAAAGACTGAATTTTATTTTATGTGGGAAAAAGGTATATAATATAATTAAAATATAATAGTTGAATAGTATTTATACAACTAAAAGTATTAATAAAAAAGGAAAATGATTCATATATAAGAAAATTATTTGAGTGCTAATATTTGCACTTTAATACCATAAGGAATGAAACCTCGATGGCACCTGAGAACAGCTTGTATTATATTTTAGGTATTGTTGGTATATTCATTATAGTTATAGGTATAATTGTTTGGGATCAAATCCGATCTGCCCGTAAAAAACGAGCTGCAGATACAACAGCTCATGGAAGTCCTTCTAGTTTTGATGCTGAATCTAAAACAAAGATGATGACTAAATTGGATAAAAGAGAATCGCAAATTAGAAGAGAACGCATTTTGGAAGGTGAGGTTTTACCTGAGTTATCAGAGTTAGTTGTTTATTTCCCAACTAAAAATGAAAAAATTGATGCTGTTGAAGTTGATGTTCGAGGTAAAACAGCTATTAGAGCAATAGTTTGGATAAATAATCAAGCATCATTTGTTGATGTTGATGGTTCTTTTATTGGAACTGTTCTTTTGTATAAGGGAAAGAACATTCTTGATATTGTTGCTGTTGGACCTAGAGGTAGAACTATGAAAACTAGCATTCCAGTAAATTGCGTTGCTAAAGATGCAATTACTAGAAGCGTTACAAGTCACACTTATTTATTACCAGATCATTCTTTGGAAATAAAACATGATGATATTCCTGCTCCACCTCCTTCTCCTGGATCTGATGTAACAACAATCCCAATTACTAAAAAACGCAAAGAAACTCAACCAGAAGGTCTTTTAGAAGAATTTCCAGTTAAAACAGGTGATCCTATTATTGCATCAGAAACAGAAATTGATCCATCTGTATTAGCTGCTCTTAAAGGTGATACAATAGTTGAAGAAACACCTGTTATGGAATCTGCCGTTTCATTAGATGAGATTTCTACAGAGACTATCTCACCTGAAATAGAAATTCCTCCAATTCCAGATATTCTTGAATCTGAGGATGACCAAAAATTACCCTCAATTCCTAAAGATATAGTAAAAGAAGAAGAGCATCCTGAACCTCCACCTCTACCAGAAGATGAATTAGAAATTATTGAATCAGTAAAAATTTTAGAAGAAGTAATAGATTCAGATAAAGAAGCTTTTGAACCTGATGAAATGATTCCTTTAACAAAGAAGGAACAAATCGATGCTGCAAAACCTGAAGACAAAGATGAACTCAATGAAATAAAATTAGATGAATTTCAACCATTAAAACAAAAAGAAGAAGGATCACAGGAATTAGTAGTTGAAACAAAAATACAAGAATTAGATGATGATCGTTCTACAATTATACTGCAACATAATGGTTTATTGCGTAATGAAGATGGTGAATTAATTCAAATACTAAAGTTAGAAAAAAGAATTGAAAAAATCAAAAACAAATGGTTTTCAACTTTAGGTTTGGTAAATATTTCAAAATTATCTTTAATAAAAGCAGAAATTTGCGAATACATTTCAAATACCATGAAACTTACTGATAAATTACCTGTAAATGTTGAAGAACCAATTATTGATACTTTACCAGAAGGTGTAAGAATAACCTGGATAATAAATGAAATAAAACCTAAAATGAAAGTATTTATTACTTATAGTGAAGATACAAACCCACTATTTATTATAAAAGATGAGCAAAAACAACCAAGCATTCGAATAAGAAAATAATTAAAGTTATTCCTTAATTTTATCTTTTTTACTCATTAATTCATTATACTTTCTATCTATTCCATTTAAAACCTCATAATCTGATAATATGCCCTTTGGTCCATTCCTTATTTTTCGCAAACGCAATGGAACATTATCCATGCGATAAGCTGTTCCTTCAGTTTCTATTCCCGCTATAGTTACAGGGAAAACAACCTCAGCTATTCTTGTTGTTGGTGTTTCATACGGTTCCAATACTATAGTTGGTATTTGAGCAAAATGTTCCATAACTTTTCTTGGCGAATTACCAACTGGATCAGATGCAACAATTAATGCAGCATCAGCTTCCTTTCGAGCCATTACACTTGTGAATGAGAATTCTCCTGGATTGTATTGTGGGTAACCTTTCATTAACGATACTGCGAATGGATAACCAGATGTCCAGGTAAGAACATTTTGAGC
>JAEOUJ010000269.1 GCA_016839405.1 Candidatus Gerdarchaeota archaeon
AAAGAAGACTTATTGTTGAAGGATTTTTAAAAGCAGAAAATGCAAGTGCAGGTATGACTGTAAAAATTGCTAAAGGTGCTGAAGCTGATAAAATAAGTGCTGGAATGAAAGTTGTTTTGAAAGGTGATATTCAAGTTGATCAAATAAGCGCTGGTAGTAAAGTCGAATTAAATGGAACTTCTAAAGTTGGTAAAATTAGTGCTGGTCGTCGTATTAACCTGTTTGGATATCATGAAGTAGAAAAAACTAGTTCTGGTGCCAAGTCTGTTATAGATAATGCAAAAATTGTCAAAGCTTCAGCTGGTCTTGCCTTTATTGCTAAAGGTGATGTAGAAATTGGCAAAGTAAGTGCTGGTTTTGGCATTAAATTAAAAGGTAATGCATCAATTGAACATGGAAGTGCAGGCTTCTCTATTAAAGCTTTAAAATCACTTACTTTTAATCATTTAAGTGCTGGTTTTAAAATTCTTTGTAGAAAAAATGCTATAGGTGAAAAAGCTAGCGCTGGATTTAGAGTAAAAGGTTTAGAAAACTTAGAAATTAAAGATTCAATATCCGCGGGTTTCAGCTGCTCTGCTAAAAAGAAATTATTAGCACGTAAAATCTCAGCTGGAAGAAAGATAAAAGCTAAATATATTGAAGCAGATAGAATTACTGTTCATAAACGTGGTAAATTAATTGGTTTGGTAAAAGCTAATTATGTCCAATTAGAAGAAAGAGCTCGAGCAAGTAATCTTCATGTTCAAGAACTAGAAATGTTTGCACGTAGCAAAGCTCGTAATGTTTATGCTGAAACAATAATCATTGAAGATAAAGCTGTTTTATCTGGTAACGTAGAATATACAAATGAGATTGATGCTGAGAGTAAAGCTCGTATTAGAACTAAACCGATAAAAGTTGAAAAATTACCTGAAATTAAATTTTAATCTATTTATTTAAGCTATTCTTTTTAGAATAGCTTCTTTTTTATAATCACAAATTGTGAATTTCCTTTATAAATGATTAAAAGTTATTTCACTTAAGGTGAAGTACTTGTCAGAACGAGTTATTGAAAAAGGTCAAGTTGTTAAATTAAGTAATGTTAAAGGTAACCTGAAAGTAGGTAAAGATGTTACCATAGTTGCTGAAAATGATAGTATTTTGATTGATGGTTTTATTACTGGTAGGGGCAATTTTGTTTGTGAAGGAAATTTAATTGCTAGAGCTTTAAGAATTAAAAATGGTTCCGCTGAGATTTTTGGAAATCTGGAACTACAACAATATACTCAAGTGGATAATAAATTAGATGTAATGGGTAATATTATTTCTCCTGATGTAACAGTTGGTGGATCATTATTTGTAGAAAAAAATATTCAAAGTGAAACAGTAAAAGTTGGAGGAACAACGAGAATAGAAAACAATGCACAAATTGAAACAATAAAAACTGGTGGAACTTTAAAAATATATGGGGAAAGCAATATAGGGACAATATCGGTTGGAGGGACAGTAAAATTATCAAAAAGAGCTGAAGTTGATTCATTGCATGTTGGTGGTACTGTAAAGGTTGCTGGAGGAAAATTTGAATCTATTAAAATTGGGGGTACTTTTAAAGCAACTGAATTAATTGAAATAGGAACTATAGATGTGGGAGGTACAATAAAACTTGAAGATAAAGCATCAATTGACGATTTATCTCTTGGAGGCTCTTTTTCAACTAATAGTGATTTAGTATTTGGTAGAATAAATATAGGTGGAACAATAAAAATTATGGGAAACGCAGAAGGTGATTCTATAAAAGTTGGTGGTACAATAGTATGTCAAGAAAATCTAACCTGTAAAAGTAAGTTGCTAGTTGGAGGATCATGTTCAGTTGAAAAAGTAATAATCAGTGATGATATAGAAATAGGTGGTAAAATTAAAGCTCAGTTAATAAAGGCAAAATATTTCAAAATCAAACGCAGAGGAGAAGCTATAGGTGTAATTGAAGCAGATTCTGTAATAATTTCATCAAGAGCAACTGCTGAAGATATTTATGGCAGAGATATTAGAATAGAAGAAAATGCTCGAGTTAAAAATCTTTATGGAGAAAGCATAGTTATAGAAGAAGGTGCTAGGGTATCCGGTGAAATCCTTTATACAAAAGAAATATATTATGAAGATGATGTAAAAATAAAAGAAAAACGAAAAGTGGATGCTTTACCATCGCCAAAAGTAAGATATTAACCATATTTTACAATATTTTATTAATGAAAAAGTTATTTTTAATTGAGGCAAATATTATTAAGTCTTTAATCTGAAATCATACAAAAATATTAAATGTAATCAAAAATAAAGATTTGAATTAGGAGGATCTATCTTGAACAAGGTAGCTAGGAAATATCTAAAGTTCGGTATGTTAGTATTTACATTTATAATAATCTCACAATTAACAATTCCTTTAGTATCGGGTGTAATTGATACTGATCGACCAAGAACAATACGACCCGGTTATCAACAAGCATTTATTTATACTGTTAGAAATTATAAGAATCAAAGAATAACAACAACGATTTTCTTTAATGAAACAGTACCTGATGGTTTCACTGTTCATGTTTTTATCACAACAGAAGATGAATGGAATGAAATGACAAATGGATTAAGAACAGTTTATGAGATGGAAGAGAATAGAACATACCATTTAGTTCAGAAAAATGAATTATACGTACAAGAGTTTGTTGTTCCTGATTGGGATGATTGGACTTTTGTTTGGCTTAATCTTAATGGTGTAGATCTATATTGTGAACAAATAAGGATAGAACATCAACACATACTTTGGTGGCTTATGATAGTTATTCCTAGCATAGTTGTGATTGGCTTTGTTATTTATGGTGTAGTACAAAATGTCACTAAATATGATAGAGCTAGAATGGATAACAAAAAAGCACTTGATAAAATTACAAGCAGATCAGAGGGACAAAGGAAAAGAGCAGCATATTGGTTGATTAGTAATGGAAATAAAGAAGAATTAGAAAGTTTAAAGGAAAAACTTGTAGATAGCCGACCAATTGTTCGAGAAAATGCTGCTTTTGCTATGGGAGGAATTTCTAGAAGAATAGGTGATAAAAGCTCATCTAAATTACTTCTAAAAAGTTATGAAATTGAGAATGATGCCTTAGTAAAAGAAGCTATAGTAGGTGCATTATGTGATATAAGTGATGAATCAGCTTTGTCGATTTTTGAAAAATATCTAGTTAATGATCATAATGAAAAGCTACGATTTCGAATAGCTACAGCACTTGAAGAAATTGCTTCAGAAAAATCTGCTAAAGTATTAGTTAAAGTATTTGAATCAAATATTACTGATACATTAAAAATTGCATGCAAGAAAGCTTTAGAAAGTATTGCTGTAAAAACTGGAACTAATGTTGATAAATTAATAACAAAATATACAACATAATTCCTTTTTATTTTTCTAATTTTATTTTAATTCTATTTTTAAATAATGTCTTTTTAGAAGATTTCAGTTTTATGAAAAATTAATAGTCTAGATGAACATTTTGTTTTTTCTAAAATAATTTATTAAGATGATTTTTTAAATTTAAAAAAGAAAGGTGAATATATTGAAATTTCAATCGCAAATTAGTTTTCTCTATTATAAGGATTTAATAAAAGCAAGTAAATTTTATGAACACATTTTTGATTTTAATCTAATAATAGATCAAGGTTGGGCTAAGATATATCAAACAACAAATGGTGCCTTTCTTGGTTTAGTTGATGAGAAAAGAGGTTTTTTCAATTGGCAAAAAGAAAAGACCATTATGATAACCTTTGTTACTTCTTCAAAAGAAGAAGTTGATGAATGGTATATAAGATTGCAGGAATTCAATGTAAAATTCTTATCTGAGCCACATGATGTCGAAGAAATTAACATTCGATGTTTTATATTTGAAGATCCTGAAGGATATGTAATTGAAATTCAACATTTTTTAGATAAATAAAACTAGATTATTATACAATTGTAAAATATGCAATACTTTTATGAATAAAAGAATAATTATCTTTGAACATAATTATCAAATTTAATAGAGGAATTAATCTTGTCAGAATTGGTTTATGAGAAAATTATTAGTGAAAATTCATATGAAAAAATGACTAAGAAAAAAACCGGATTAGTAGGCGTAAGAGTTGATATAAATAGCCCACTAAGTATTGATGAATTTGAAGGGAAAAAATACAAAAGAGTAGTTAAAAGCCCTCGGATGGATGTTTGTGCTGACACAATTTTAAAAATCACCAAAATGGGTTATGTTCCACTTATTTTTGCTCATCAAGGTCGTTATACAAAAGATGGCCCTGATGATAGTTGTATTTCTTTGAAATCTCATGCTGATATGTTAGATGGAATGCTTTATAATTTAAATGTTCAATTTCAAGATGATCCACTATTATCACTTACTCATTATGATTTTGTTGGATTATCTCCTGGAGATGCAGTAATTCTTGAAAACACAAGAATGGAATTACTCCCTGGTAATGGCACAATGGAAAAGGAATTAGATGAAGGTCGTAAATTATTCAATAAAGTATTTGATCCTATTCTTGATTATTATATTATCGATGCATTTCCAACATCTCATAGAGTAGATACAACAATGGCTCCTGTATTTGAAAATACGCCTATTCTTTTTGGACCAGAATTTGTTAAGGAGTTTAATGAAATACAAAAAATCAGAAAGCGATTGTATTCCTCTCAACCTATTATGTTTGGGTTTGGTGGGGCTAAATTTGATAAACTTGAAAATATGAAAACTATTCTTTCCAGAAAAAATGTCATTGCTTTCTTTGGTGGCATTCCTGCTCAATTATTATTGCGAGCAGCAGATTATTCACTTGGTAAAAGTAATGATGAATTTTTAAAGGATAGAGGTATTGATGTAGCAAAAGAGCTTCTTAAAGTTATGAAAGATGGTGCAGATTGTTATCTTCCAATTGATTTTACTGTTAAATTAGGTGAAGCTGGTCACACTATAAGAACATTGAGTATTGCTGATGTAGAAAAATATGCAGATGGTTTTATTGTTGATATTGGAGAGCATACTGTTAGTTATTTCATTAATGATATAATTCTATCATTTCTTTCAACACCAAAAGCTCAAATACTTAATAACACGAATGGACTCAAAGATTTTGAGTGGTTATTTATACAAGCTGGACCATACGGCAAAGTAGATGAATATGGATTAAACACATTACCATTTATAGCTAAATTGCTCAAAAAAGATATCAATATTACAATTCTAGGCGGTGATTCGGCTGCTTATATGAGAACAAGTGGTTTTGGTGATGCTGTAAATCTCATTTTAAGTGGTGGAGCTGCTTTGTCTTATCTAGCTAATGGAAAAATAAAATGCATTGATGAAAATCCAATTTTCAAAGATTATTTCAAAAATAATGTAAAATCATAAAAATGAATTACTCTAGAAAATTCACGTAAAATAAATTTTTTAGGTCCTATATATGTCTCTCTTAGGTATTAGATTAGAGTACTATGAAAATCCCACAGAACGTCAAAGAAAAATCTTTAGAAATTTCTTAGAACAGCAGAATTTAGATTATGAAGATACTGTTGAATTTACTCTGAAAATTGTTGATGATGCTAGTGGAGAAATGATTGGAACTGGTAGTATTGAAGGAAAAGTAATAAAGTGTATGGCAATAGATCCAAATTATCGTGGAGAAGGAATTTCTGCACAAATATTATCCGCATTAGTAAAAGAGCAATTTAATAGAGGTAGAAAACACATCTTTGTTTTTACAGAACCAAAAAACATTGAAGAAATATCTGGCAATGTTTTTGCTGGTTTTAATATTGTAGCTAAAACAGATGAAATTGTTTTATTAGAAATGGGTTCATATAATATTTCTGATTATTTATCAGAATTAAAATTTAAAACAAGAGGTATTAAAGATAAATATTCTAAGCCAATTGGTTCCATTGTTGTTAACTGTAATCCCTTTACATTGGGACATCAATATCTAATAGAAACAGCTGCTAACGAATGTTCATTTCTCTATGTATTTGTAGTATCTGAAGATAAATCGTTATTTCCAACAGAAGTTCGATTCAAACTTGTTAAGGAAGGAACTAAGCATTTAACAAATGTTTTGGTTTTAGAAGGTGGTGATTATATAATTTCTCCTGCTACTTTTCCACGTTATTTCATGAAAGAATTCTGTGATATATCACTAGCACAAGCTAGATTGGATGTTACTATTTTTTCTGAATATATAGTTCCAACATTAGAGATTACTAAAAGATATGTTGGAGAAGAACCTTATTGTATGGTAACAAATTCTTATAATCAAGCAATGAAAGAGATTTTAGTTCCTAAAGGAGTTGACTTAATAGTAATCCCTAGGAAAAAAATCAATAGTGAAGCTATTAGCGCATCCAAAGTTCGTTTATTACTTAGTGAGGATAGGATTGATGATATAGTTCAAATGGTACCACCAACAACCTTCAATTTTCTTAAGTCTCCTCAAGGCAAATTAATAATAGAAAAAATAAAAAACCAAAAATACAGATCTTGATTTTTTGTTATGAGTGTTTTTCAGGATGAGTTAAAAAATAAAGCATTAGAGCAACTGCTAATAAATCTGCACATCCACCAGGACTTATATTTTGTTCAATAAAAATATTATCTAATTCATAAACACGTTCAATCCATTGATCAGTATAAACATCTTCACTAAGAACTAATTTATTGGCTTCATTGCGTACAAATGTCAAAGCTTCAGAACCATGTCGGGCTAAAATATTTGTGTCATCAACTCTAGTCATTAAAAATAATAATGCCATTATCATACTTTTTTCTAATACAATACCTTGAGCCAGTGCTTTTTCAATAACTTGATAAGCTGCATCTGCATTTGGAAAACCCTTCTCAGCTTCTCCTCGAATTCCAGTAATACCTAAATCTAGAAAAATCCATTCACCCGAAGTGATTTTTTCTTGATTTTTATTCATTAACATTAATTCCCTTTGAACAATTCCTTCAGTTATTTCTTGAACAATCTTGAGAATTTTAATAACCTTCAAATCACCAGTTTCTCTCGCAGAAATATAACCAGCTGCTGCAGCAATCAACATACCACTAAAAATTAAACCTTTTTGAGTATTGATATTTCCAGTAGCAAGAAACATTTCTTCTTCAGCAGAAAGACCTATTGATCTAATTTTAGGCAATAATTCTGACAAATCACCACGATGTTCAATAGCAATCTGAGCTATTACAGATATATATGGTGAAATCACAGCAGAACTTATCATATATGTAAAAATATCCATATCTTTATGTGCACCAGAATTAAACCTATCAACTAAACCAGGTTTTGGGGAACAAATTGCTTCAAGTAAAATTGCTTTAGTAATATTAGAACCAATTTTTAATGCTAATGGTGTTATTATCATTCCTTTCATAAATTTATTTCGAGCAGTATTATCATAAGCTATTCTTTCCGCCATTAATATCACCTAGTAATGATTTCATTTTTATTTATCATTAGATTTCAGATATATAACATAAATCCTTGTTGATATTTACAATTTTCTTAATTAACGAAAAAGACTTGAATTAAGAATTATTATACATAT
>JAEOUJ010000270.1 GCA_016839405.1 Candidatus Gerdarchaeota archaeon
GTAATCTAGGTTGGACAGCATTAATGGAAGCTTGTATGAATGGTTTCATTCCTATTGTAAAATTATTACTAGAGAAAGGTGCTGATGTAAATATTACAACAACTGTCAGTGGAACAGCAATCTATTTTGCTGCAAATGATGGTTATATAGAGATTGTTAAGCTACTTTTGAAATATAACGCCGATCCGACCATTGAAGTTGAAATATCAGACATTTATGGTGATTATACTCAATCAGCAATACAAGCTGCATACGAAAACGGACATATAGAAATAGTGAAGTTATTGGAAAAATACTACAAGTAAAACAATTCAACTCTCACAAAAGAATTTACTTATTTATATACCACCAAATAAGATTCAAGAGAATTTTTTTTAATAAATTTCTTTGTTTACAACTAAATACCAAAAATTAGATTGGATAGATTATTTATGATGGTACAGGAAAAGAAATGGATAAAATATGTCGTTATATCTATCTTTATGGTTATAATTATATCAGCGGGAATAACACCCATAATTTATTTCAGTGTTAGAAATAAATCTATAGAATTATCTTTCATTAAACATACATTAAGTGGACCTACTGATAAAGGTGCAATTTCATATGCTGATTTAGATGTTGATGGAGATATAGATATTTTAGGTTCATCCAATAATGAATTTTGTTGGTGGGAAAATCTTGGAGATGGAAACTTTGTTTATGATATACTCTTAGCAAATATTGAAAGTGGTCATATAATAGAAGCAGCAGATTTAGATAATGATAATGACATGGACCTTGTTTGTTCTGCTCTTTTTGAAAGTGAAATTATTGTTTTTGAAAATAATGGTACACTAAACTTTACACAAACAATAGTTACTGATACATTCGATATTCCATTATCTATCAATTTCAATGATATAAATAATGACAACTTTATTGATTTTGTTGCCTGTTCTGCAGGTAACAATAAAGTAAGCTGGTTTGAAAATTTACAAAATTTTACGTTTATTGAACATGTCATTTGCTCATCTTTAGGAGAAGCAAGTTTAGCTTATCCTCTTGATTTTGACTTTGATGGCGATATAGATGTTCTATCCTTGGGACTCACTCCTGGTGAAATTTCTTTGTTTACAAACGATGGCCAGCAGAATTTTACTAGAATACTAATTTATACTGTTCCTGAAATGGTTCATGGTATCTCAGCAGCTGATTTTGATTCAGATGGGGATTTAGATATTGCCAGTTGTACAATAACTGGTAATGGCTCAGTTTATTGGTTTGAATCAATTGGTAATAATCAGTTTACTCGACATATTATAACAGAGAGCTCTTTAGGAGTTAATTGCGTTTTAAGTTTAGATATAGATTTAGATGGTGATATTGACATACTTTGTAGTTCAGGTGATAACAACCTACTATCATATTGGGAAAATTTAGGCAAAAATAATTTTATAGAGCACACTATCGCTAACTTCCAAGGAGCTGTAATAAAAGCTATTGATCTGGATAATGACAATGATATAGATGTTCTAAGTGTTGCACATCATCCACCAGAATTTGCCTGGTTTGAAAATATAACTTAAAATAAGAAGGAGTTGGTTCTTCTTATCCTTCATTTTCATTTATTTAACATATAATGATATTTTATAGATTACTCAACCAAAGAGAGGTTTGAACATTGGTAGATGTTTTGATATAATTTGATTTGTTCTATCATAGAGGACATGAATTAGGAGTATTATAAAAAACAGTTTTAACTCGCACAAAAAAATTATTTACGGAATTGCTTTAGTTTGCAAAATGTTCTTTACGTTCTTTTACTTCATAAAAATATTTAATTTATAAATAAGGAGTAAATAAATGATATTTGGTGAGATTAATGTTAGCATGTTCGATAGAGTGTAGTATTGCTTGCCCAAGATGTGATAGTTCAATAATTCTGAACGGACCAGTAACAACTGCTCATTGTAATGCTTGCCAAGGAAATATCAAAATACCAAAAGAATTTTGGGAAAGTATAATGAATAGCATTCTCGAAGATCTTTTAGATGATTTAACAGAAGGATATGGTAGAAACTCTACTATTTTTGGAGAATTTAATACTAGATTAAGGTATTATAATATGCAGCCTGTTTGTTCTAAATGCAAAAATAAATTAGATATCCCAAAAACATTGCCAGAAATAAAAAGCTACATAAAATGCTCACATTGTAATGAAAAAAACAGAATAAGTGAAATTCCAACATGGCTTAAGACTCTTTTACCTGCAGGAAAATTACTTGTCAATGCAATAATGACAAAAGAGGAGGAACCAAAATCAGATATAACAGAAGGAGTGGCATTGACTTGCCCACGGTGTGGTGGTTCTCTAATAGTTGATGGAAAAGAAAGGATTGTACCTTGTACTTTTTGTAACTTACATGTATTTTTACCTGATACAGTATGGTTACGTCTTCATCCCGTGTTAGTTAAATCTGCATGGTTTGTTGTCTTTGATGAAAAAAAAGCTAAGGTAAGAAAAGGAGAAGATTGATTCTTTTCCTAAATTAATGTTAATTTCAAAATAATAATTGTTTTAGCTTAAAATCGCATAAAAAAATCATTTATATAAATTAATAAAGTATCTATCTTTAGTGATTATTAATGAGTAAGAAGTTTAAATTTAGTCTTATAATTTTATTTCTAATAATTAATTCATTAATTTTTAATTGTAGTTTCTTAACCATTGGTGCAGAAGAAAAAACACCATTATCAAAATTAAGACCTGGATGGGATGTAATGACAATCTATGAGATAGAACATCCTCCTGGTCCAAGTTGTATAGGTGAAAGTGGTGATTTTTATTATGTTGATAATCTAAATCATTATTTAATGAAAATGGATGAATTTGGTGTTCATACACAATTAGTGAATACAAGTCCTTATGATTTCAGTGATATTGAGTACCAACCAAATTATAATCGACTTTTGGGTGTAACAGATAAAGGATTTTTTGCTCTCACGTCAAATTCAATAACTTTAATCACAAATTATACTTATTCAAATCCATTAAGTTCAATAACAGTTGATCCGAATGATGATTCTTTTTATTGTGGATCGCTATCTGATAATGCAGATATTCTGAAATTCGATGCAGATGGAAATTATATTTCAACTGAATTATCAAGTGTTCAAGGTGTTAGTCAATTAGCTCTAAATAATAATCAAAGTATATTATACTATACTGAAACCTATCTTGGTTCAATATCATATCTAAATTTGACATCA
>JAEOUJ010000271.1 GCA_016839405.1 Candidatus Gerdarchaeota archaeon
CATAGAATGGAAAAACTAATAATTTCACTAGATATTTAGTTTTAAAATCTGTAATTTTTAGATTTTCAGTTAAATCACTAAATTCATTATTAAATTCAATCATCATTTCTTTTAGTTTTGTTCTAAGAAATGTTGCTTGCTTCTCTCCAATGATTATTGAAGAAAAATAAGGCATTTCTATTTCTTTATCTTTTATTTTGAAATCAATATCTCTATTTTTAACATTCACATCATCAAATGGTAGATATTTCTGAAATAATTTAATTTGATCGGAGAATATATTAGAATAAATGTGATTCATCATTGCGTATAATTGATACAAATTCATTATATGTGTTGATTTTTCTTCAAGTGATCCTTTTGAAAACTCTTCCTCATCAAATGTAAATACAAGATCTGATAAATTTTCGGTAATTCTATAAAATTTTGTTTTCCCTGTGGGATTCATAAAAACATCAAGTATTCTATAATCAACTAATTTTTTCAAATGGTGCGATATTGTGCTTCTAGATTTTTTAGTAGCTTCAACTAACATTTCTGCAGTAGCTTCTCCCTTTAGTATAATTTCAAAGATTATTTTTGATCTAACAGGATCCAATATTAATTCAAAAAGATCAAATATTTCTTCTTCTGGTTTTTCTTTTTTTGTTTTTAAATATCTTATAGATTTCATATATTAACACCTTATTTGCGAATATTTAAATATAGCGATGATATAAATATATTTCGATGATATCGAAACATTCTTATAATATTGGAAGATATCATTCCTTGGAGGTTAATAAATGACAAAAAAAATTGACCCGAATATGATTGAAATGAAAGAATTCAATCCAATAACCGCATCAAAAGATGAATGGTTGTATTATCACGAATTTCGTAAAAAAAGACACTTGGAGGTAAATCCAAATGATCCAATATCTGATAATGAATCTGTTGAAAATTCCATTAAGGCTAATATACAAAATCCTGAAGTGGAAGTTAAGATACTATCTATTATCGATAAAACTAGCAATCTACAAATTGGAGAAACTGAGTTTGTAATAGTTCGAGAGACCTCGCCTTCATATGAAGGTACAAAACACTTAGTGCAATTTGATATTTATATATTGAAGGATTATCGGCAAGAGGGTATCGGTAAAAGAGTTCTAAAAGAACTATATGAATTTGCTGCTAATCAAAACAAGAGATTGCTAGCAACAAGCTCAAATAATGATGACGGTAAAGCTTTTCTTAAGAGAATTGGTGCACAAATAGCTCTCATGAGTGTAGAAAATCGTCTAAATCTTGATGATGTTGATTGGAAAATGATTGAAGAATGGGAAAAAATTGGTAAAAAGAGAAATCCCGAAGTAAAAATTGAAAGTTATTTAACCATACCTGATTCAATAATTGAAGAGTATTGCAAAATCTATACTGAAGTAACAAATCAACAACCATTAGGTGATTTAGATGTTGGTGCTATAGTTTTTACACCAGAGTCATATAGGCATCTTGAAAAAATGTTTGCTGATTTGAAGAGACCTTGGATAACACTCGTAACAATAGAACCATCAAGTAGATTATCTGGTCTTACAGAAATTCGATATAATCCAAATAGAGAAACTTTCATTACACAACTTATGACTGGTGTTCAAGAAGAATATCGCGGAAGAGGACTTGGTAAGTGGCTTAAAGCAACAATGCTACTTAAAGTCCGAGATGAATTCCCAAAGGTCAAAACAATAACAACAGGAAACGCTAATTCTAATGCTCCAATGCTTTCTATAAATGATCGCATAGGCTTTAAACCTCACAAAGAAACCATAAATGCACAAATGTCTATTGAACAGTTAGCTCAATATTTAGAAATCAATTGATTTTCACAAAAAAATTGAATAACTTTCTTTTCTTTTTTATTTTATACTTTATTTGTTTCAGGTGTGCCAAAAATGAAGTGTAAAGTAATTCGTGTAACGCTAAATGTTAGTTTAAGCAATTATTCCTTGCTCGAAGATACAATTAATATCTGGCTGAAGAATAATCCAAAAGCTAAGATTCAGAAAGTAAATCAAGCTGGAATAGGATCAAAAACAATTATTACGACAATATTTTATGAAGAATAAAAACAGATTTATCATTACTTGATAGATATGCATTTTTCTTCGCTTGTTTAAAGTATGATGTTATTTAAAACTCATTTAATAATACATAAAAACTGCTAGATTATACGTATATTGAAAAAAAGGCAGTATTTTAGTAGTAGGTTTTGGATTTGGTTTCTTTTCTTTCATACAA
>JAEOUJ010000272.1 GCA_016839405.1 Candidatus Gerdarchaeota archaeon
GCATAGGTTCTGTTACTTCACCCATTATTGAATGCTCTGGAAAATCTCTATCAGGTTCTAATCCTCTATAGCTAATTAATAATAACATAGGCAGTTTATATAATTGAGCAAGAGAGGTTAATGCATCTCCAATATTTCCTAATCCACTATTTTGTAAATATATCAATACTCGTTTTCCTGAAAAAACAATCCCTGCAGCTATGCCAATTGCTTCATCTTCTCTAGTAGCCAAAATATGATTTATTTGTGTATTTTGTTTTAACGAATTGAAATGAACAAGTAAATCTTTAAAATATGAACATGGCACACCGCAAATAAATTGAAAATTATTCTCAATGAATGAAATATAGGTTTCAAGATCAATCATTATCTTTTCTCCAAGAATAATAATATAACTAATACTAATGAAGATTTTATCTCTTTTTGGTGTCTTTAAAATTATTCCAAATGCTTGAAAGCAGTGCCAATAGTTGCTTGACAAACCTTTTTCATAAAATCAAAATCTAATTTATCTATTGTATCAGCTTTCCGATGATAATATGGATTTCTTAAATCACATGTATCTGTTATCATTAATGCTGGAATCCCAACCTTCCAAAAAGGAGCATGATCTGATCTCAGTAAATCACGTGTCCATTTTGCTGCATAATTGAAATTAAAAGGAACTCGAATACAAACAGAAGGTAAATTTATTTCCTTTCTTCGGCATTGTTTGAAAAAATCTTTTGCAAGATTTTTGGAATTTTTATCACCTACAATTACAATAAAATCCCCAATTTTTCTTAATATTTTAGTTTTATATGTGGGGAAAATTATAGGCAATAAAGGATTCATTTCTTGCGAATGAGGTTTTTTTGAAATATAACCTACGCTCTCAAGATTGATAACACCAATAATTTTTCTTTTTTCATGAATCGCTTTATCAACCCATTTTGTACTACCAACACTTGCTAATATTCCAAACATTGATTCAACAGTTAAACCATTTGAAAAAGATCGAATAAACTCTACATATTCCTCTTCTTCACTGGTCATTTCATTAACAATTTGAGAGTATACCTTTTCACAAGTTTTAGGTATTGAGAAGCCCCGTTTCAGATATTTTATCGATAATTCTTCTATCTTTTTCATCAATTTTTGAACATGGTAATTTAGATAACGGTCTTTATCATCCATAAGGCCTAATGATCTAGCTTTTTCTTTAGCCAACTCCACTACAATTGGATTACATTCTTCCAAAGTGAAACAAACAAATTGTATATTGAAATTATTATTATTTTCTGCTAAAACTCGAGCAGACTCTAACATAACAGCAATTCCAGAACCATTATCATCTGCACCAGGCGCACCTCCAGCAGTATCATAGTGGCTTGTAATTAAAATTGTTGGTTCATTTATATTACCAAGTGTTCCTTCAATATTTCTAAATTCAAAATCAAAATTTTCTAATTTAAATTTATGTTCGGATGCTTTTAGTCCATATTTCTTAAATTCTGATTTAATATAATCAGCATCTGCATTGAATTTTTTTGGCGTTTTTATTGGATGTCTAACTCCCTCAATTCTTAATACATGCTTATAGAGTCTTTCAACATCAACTTGTTGAATTATCGTTTTTTACCTCCATCAACCTATGGTTTTTTTAAAACAATTATAACTCCAATTAAGATAAATAAACAAAGTTTATTTTAATTTCCCATTTTTCTGATCAATACATCTAGTTTCTTATTTTATAAGGCTTAAGTATTGAAGTAAGGCTAGGAACATTTGCTTTTGAACCATGGAGTTTTGCCTGTAATAATAGAATTATTGATTTAATAGGATTAATTGGCACTAATTTTAGTAAGTTAACTCCCATGTATCTACCTAAACCAACAAGAGTTTCTGCTAGATTATTACAACCATCACTACAAAAAACATGCTTTTTACCAAGCCTTCTTATCAAACGTTCTCCAACTTCATTAACAGCACAGTGACCTGCAACAACAACAGGTCCTTCTAAATTATCTATTATTTCAGGATCATGTCCTTTTCCAATAACAAGATCGCATTTTCCTATCCCGCCATGATCATAATGAAGTGTTTGTACAAGAACAAGTGGATTATTCAAACATCCCTCTCTACATAGTAATTCCTTTCCCTTAATGATGTTTACATTAGAAGGAAATTCTTGAATAATATCAAAATCATATTTTTCATTGAAACGAGAAAGATTACCATCGATTTCAATATCCTCGATACTTTGTATGCCTCCACAAATTTTCTTTTCAATAGAGATTCTCAAAGCAGGAACCTCTTTAGGAGTAATCCCAAAAACACTTGCCCCAACAATGTCTGCAGCTAAAACATTGGTGCTAGCAATCATTACACGAAATGGTTTTAATACCCTGTTATGAAAAGCCTCTGTTGGGTAATGTCCATTAATAGTGCCTTCTACTCCTTCTATTAAAGTGATATCAGGTTGGATGTAATTAAGGACATCAATCAATTTATAATGAAGATTGTAATTATGATCGAATTTTCGATCAAAATGAGCTGGAAATGCCCATTGATTTTTAATTCCTAGAGTCACTACTCCCATAGAATGAGTTTTCAATTTAGGAATGTTAACATATAAGTTCTCATCTTTATTAATAATTAACTTATCAATTAATATCTTTGGCATGTCGAAAATCGCTTTATCATAACCTTCAGGATCAAACTTACTTTCTTGTTTTCCCTTGAATTCTAATGAAGCTGTTTTCATTTCATCTAAATAAATCGGTTTAGCACCAGTTCTTATACAAATTTTCTTGTAACCCAGAACATCAAATACGATACGTGTATAATTCGCTTGAGTGCTATTTTCCATTAAATATATTTTATTGGCTCCACCATCCTTGAAGTAATTAATTGTTGCTTCAATGACTTCTGGTCTGGTATAAGCATAGGGTTTAGTATCTATTCCATTTGGTTTAATATAAACATCTTTAGAAGATTTTAACAGATTTTTGCCACCAAGGGAATCTAATATTTCATAAGTTAGCTCTGTTATCTTGTTTAGATAGTTAGATTCATCTGGATTAAAATTTACATCTCTTACAAAGACTTTAGCTAAATAA
>JAEOUJ010000273.1 GCA_016839405.1 Candidatus Gerdarchaeota archaeon
AAGATGTAATTGTTTTGCTGATACTATCAACAATGAATTACAATTACATCTTGAAAAAGGATTGCCTTTACCAAAAGATCTCTCCGTAAAGATTTGTACTAAAAATCAATCAAAAGACTTTCCGCGAGCTTATCAAATTTTGCAAGGAAAAAAATAATGAAAATAAGTGGATATTATTATAAATTAATTTTTTTTGTTTTTCTCAAATGGTCTATTTATTTTTTCGTTAAAAAAAGATTAAATTTAGTTTTAGATAAAAAGATAATTGTTTAATAAGATCATACACGTCTTGTTGAAGGATTAGAAGATTATTTTGATAATGACAATCTGATGGAAAGAAAAGAAATTTAGGTTAAGTAAGAAAATTAAAGGAGAAATTTTCCATTTGATAGGATAACTTATTTCCTCTAATAACAATTGGTTTATCTACAATAAAATCCCAATCTAATGAGTTTTAGATATTACTGCAAACCAAATAAAATTACCAGTAGCACAATGATAACTAGAAAATGCTTTTTTTAATCTAATTTAATGGTATAAGTCTGAGAGAGCATTTGTCTCTGTCTTTCTTCCTTTTCTTCTCTACTCTTGATAATTCCTAAATAATCCCAAATTTCAATTGCAAAATCAGAATATGCATATCCTTTAGCGGTAATAAGGTTCTCATCAATAACAACTCTTTTGTCTATGAATTGATTCCAATTAAATGGATCATGTTGTTTTAATTCAATATAACGTTCTGGTGTTCTAGTTGTTGTAAAATTTCTTGCACCAATCACATTAGCTGCAGCAAAATACTGTGGTCCAGCACAAATAGCTGCTAATAATTTGTTCTGGTTATCTAAATTTTGTATTAATAAACGCAATTCATCGCGTAAATCTAACAAGCTTCCACCGGGAATTATAAGACCAGCAATATCATCAGTTATTTTAATTTCTGAAACAATTTTATCAGGAATAATAGTAAATCCAGAATTTGTTAAAATAGGTGATCTTTCATATGCTATAGTAATTACATCATAGTCTTCACTTTCAGCTATCTGCCAACATGCAATCGTAACCTCAAATTCAGCACAACCATGATAAAGAAAAATAAGAACTTTCATTGTCATTTTTTTCATTCCAATAAATACTACTCGTTAAGAAATATCATAATTACATATTAAATCTATTATTGCTCTACGTACAAAAAACAATCATGATAGATTAATCATTTTACATCTAATTTGAGTATAACATACTCAGCTTTTAATTCTTCTTTAGTGTTTAGAAGTCCAATTCGAGAAGAATTTGTTTATTATATTTATTAGTAAAAAATTTGTTAATTGTCGAAGTCATGTAATGGAAATTACTAGAGTAAAATAAGGCTTTTTAGCGAAAAAAAATGACAACTATTTATGCAAAAAATACCACAAATCAAACCAATTAAAGAACAAGTTGAAATAACCACAAAAATATTACAGAAGCGTTTTGATACTATACTTCCCATAGCATTAAAAGATGCAGAAATAGATATGTGGTTAATTATTTGCCAAGAGGATAATCTAGATCCGATATACAAAACCATGATTCCAATTGACACTTGGCCAAAAGTATTGCAAATATTAATTTTTATAGATAATGAATCAGAAAAAAGGATAGAACGAATTAACCTGTCAATGACTGATACAAAAGATCTCTATGATAAGCCTTGGAGAGGGGGAAATCATCCTAAACAATGGCAAATGTTAGCTGAAATTATAAAAGAAAGAGATCCTAAAAAAATCGGAATTAACATTGGGGATGTAAATTGGGCGGCTGGAGGATTAACATATAATCTTTATAGGCAACTCATAAAAATCCTCCCAAGTAAATATATTGATCGTCTTACTTCAGCAGAGAAAGCTTGCACAAGATGGGCATCAACTTTAACAGAGGAAGAATTAGAACTATATCCACACGTATCATTTATTGCACGTACAATCATTGCAAAATGTTTCAGTTCTGAGTCAATTAAACCAGAAATCACTACTGTAGAAGACCTTGATTGGTTGTTCTGGCAAATTTGTATTAATAATGGTTTAGTAGAACAATCATTTAAACCATATTTCAGAATAGTAAGAAGTAATTTAGAAAAAGAAAAACACCCATTATCCGATAAAGTTATTCAAAGGGGAGATTTATTAATTTGTGATGTGGGAATAAAATACTTAGGATTATATACTGACCACCAGGAAATTGCCTATGTGAGACATAAAGATGAATCAGATGCGCCAAAAGGTTTGAAAAATCTCTTACTGATGAATAATTGTTTACAAAAAATATTCTTACAAGAATTCAAGCATGGATTGACTGGAAATCAGATATTAGAAAATATTTTTTCCACTGCAAGAAAAGAAGGCATAACTAATCCCATAATATTTTCTCATTCTATTGGACTTTTTGTTCATGAACCAGGTCCAGTAATTGGCCTTCCTTGGGATCAGTCACCAATCCCTGGTAGAGGCGATGTTAAATTAGAGTATAATTCATGTTTTGCAATGGAATTGTGTATTTCGGATGTTGTTCCTGAGTGGAATAATCAATTAGTCTCATGTCAAACTGAGCAGATTGTAATGTTTACACAAAATGGTTGTGAAGCAATTGATAGTATACAAACATCTTTTCATTTAATATAAATATGAGTTTATTAAAAAATTGAGTTATAGAATCATTTCTTCAATTAAACTAAGAAGTCTATTTCAGTAATAACACATTATTTGAATATAATTAAAAGGGAACAATTCAAACTTGTTCCCAAGCTTTGCTTTTTCAAAAGAGATCTTTAATTATTACAATTGGAGTACCAGCATCTGCAGAACCACTTACAAGATCTGCTAAGCTGCCTGCGATATCTTCAAGTTTTCTAGGTGTGGTGCCTTCCATTGAAATATTATCTATTTCATACATTTTCTGTTTTTCTTTGTCAATAATTTCTTCTATATTATCCCTATTTTTTCCTTGGGAATGTAGAGTACCAACAAAAAATTTGTATTTTATCCCTACTCGTTTTCTATTCATCCCATCACTATGGCCAAAGGAAACAACAGGATCAGCCAACTCATATATCCCAGTTGAAGGATCCATATATGCTCCATCACCGTAAATCATAACCTCAACTTTTTTTCCAGTAGCATCTTTTATTGCTTTCTGGATAGCCTTAGAAACATTAAAGGACTCTCTAGGAGGTAACTTTATTTTATCATCAGAATACATGTTTGTACCAAGAAGTCCCCACTCTGACCAAGCATTTTTATTATTATCGTTAAATAAATCCTGCATCGTGATTGTATTTTTAAAAATCTTCTTAATTTTTTCAGCCATTGCATCTCTTTCATGAATACAAGACACAATAATACCATTTGGTTTATGGTCAAGTATTTTATATTTGTTATTGGACAAGAAAATATCCGCTTCAAGATTAGCATTTTTGATAATCTCTTCATATACTGCCAAATAATTTACACCTGTTGCAGGATGACGAAAATCATATTTTTCTAGTTGTTCTGCTGATAATTCTTCTTTATTCAGATTTATACCTAGCTCCTCCTCTAATTCTTCTGGAGCAATTTGATTTCCTACACAATCTCGAGGATAGGAAAATTGGATAATCAACTTGCCTTTAGGAACAGCTGTTACAAATCCCTCCAAGAGAGGAATAAACCGATTTCGGCTTGCTATTGGAAAAAGTATACCAAGTGCATCCGATTCAGTGAGGTTTAATTTTTCTCTAACCTCTGTGCCAATATCTTCCTTTAAGATAAAATTGTCTTGTGCTCTCGCAACAATAGATTCCTTGACACAGATAATGTCGCCATCATCAATTAGATTATCTTCATAGCATTTTTTAATCGTTTTAGAAACCTCATCTACAATATTATCTCCAGGGAGGATAGCGCCAATTTTAATGCCAAAAGCTTTAACACCCAAATATGAAGGAAATTTTTTCATTGAAATACATCCAGTAAATCATTACCTTCTTTCTTTAAAAAAAATTCTATTTTGAATAAAATGACATTTGAAAATTATCCAAAAAAATTTAAAAATTGAAGAAATAAAAAAAATAAGATACCAATATAATAGCAATTATTGATTTGCTTTTTCTATAAATTCATGACCAATTTTGAAAGCATCGCCTATTTTTTGATCAATTGACCAGTAGGATTGTTGATTTTGATTCCCATTATAAATAAATAGTTTCATTTTCTTAAAATCAGGCGTACCATCAGTGCAACATTCTTCGGTGATGTAGGTTTTAATTGCTTCGCCAAAAACAAGAAATTGTTGAGGTAATTCAATCATATCAGTAACTTTCAATTCTATATTCAATGGACAGTCAATAATCATTGGTACATTAGTTTCTCCATAAAATACATTAAATATATTTGATTTATCACTCTCTTTACCTGAAGCAATACCAACATAATCTGTAATTGCAACCATATCTGTTGATGGAAAATTCATAGTGAAAATTTTATTTTCTTGAATACCTTCTAATGTTAAACGATCTTTATATAAAGAAATCATCCAAATTGGAGGTGTTTTATTTACACGGCTTGCCCATGCACATAACATGAAATTTGGTTTCTTGTTTTTAATAGAACCTACTATTATAGTTGGCATCTGATAACATGAAAATCGTTGATCAATATTAATTTTTGTCATATTATCCCCAATAATTTAATTAAACTGGAAATAACTAATTGAAAACTATAAATCTTTTTTCTAATCTATATTTTAGATGATTCTAAATTTCATCATTTTTTTATAACAAATTGATTGCTTCTATTATTAAAATAGCAATTCAATCACAAATTCAAAAAATAAATGGAATTAAATTTTAAAAAAAAATATGATGTTTAAAATCTACTCTTACTCTTATATGGCTAGAAATCCAATTTAGAAAGGTAATATTCTTAATTTTATCATTATACTTGGATTTTTAGGAATTATTTTATTTCAATAATTCAAAATTTTTTCTTGTGTAATTAATAACTAAATATGAGATATTTTCTTTTTCTTTCAAATTTCCAAATTATCTGAAGATTTATCCAAATCCATTGTTTCTAATTGTCCTTGTCTTGCACCAAGTAAGAATCCTGCAATTAGAATAATAGATACACCAGCAATTAGTAAATATAATGAGTAACCTAAGGGGGAAGTTTTCAAATAAATTCCATAATATAGAACAATTGGTGCTATTTGTTGTGGGATATTTCCTAAAGGGTAAACCTTACTGGCATCACCATGTTTGAAAGCATCTTGCAGATGTGCCATGCCAAATATGTTAATAACTCCTAATAAACTCAAAGAAAGAATGAAAAAAACAATATTAAAAGCTGAAGCATTACCAGTAAATAATTCAGTAGCAGTGTAGATCATTGGTTGTAACCATGCGTTGGCTATTGCATAAGGAAAACTTGAACCAAATGCTAAAAAAATGGTTTTTCCTCTTTCAACTCTTTTCCCAATTTGCCGGCAAACTAACCAAAAAATCAAAATAACTCCTGAGAAAATACCAAATCTAATTAAAAACATTTTATCTATTAAAATGATCATATCCTCA
>JAEOUJ010000274.1 GCA_016839405.1 Candidatus Gerdarchaeota archaeon
GAAAGTATTTTTGGCTTTAGAAAAGAGTTCTTCCAACAACAAAATATTGAACAACACTTTGAGTCAACAGATGAATATTATCAAGAATATTAAGAGTTAAATCTCTTAATCACCTTTTTTTTCTATTTAATATTTGACCATTTTTCTGCTATTTCTTGGAACCAAATATATGATGCATTTTCAATTGCTTTTTGTAGTTGATCTTGTTTATTTTCTCGACCATTTTTTATTGCATCATTTATTTCACGTGCAAATTTCATCATATTTTGAATAAATAATTGTAATTCGAAATTTGTTCGCTCAATACGTAATAATAATTCTAAACCTGTTAGTATTTCTTGAATAATTTTTTCTGCTTCATCAAATTTCGATTCAATAATCAAGATAATGATTCTTGGCGCTTTTTCAATTATCTTAACTAATTGATTTCTTCCCTCTCTTGAAATCTGTTCTAATAACTCATCAATAGGTGTTTTTTCTATTAATAATGTTTTGCCATCCTCAATATCTATTTGATGTTCCTCAGTATCATCCCTTGTTTTTTGATATTCTTGTAATTGTTGAGTAATTCCATTTTGCATTACTCCATTTATTCCCAGGTATTTTTTACCAAAATATTTCTCTACTATTTTTATTGAATCCTCGAAAGATGTTGAATTTACAAAATAAAGTAAATTTAACGCTTCTTTGTATTTCTTTTCAAATTCTTTTGTAAAATGTAATATTTTATTTTTATGAATTGGTTTATTTGATTTAACGATGAGTGCACCTAAACCAAATTTGCCTTTAGAAATTAATAAAGATTGAGCGCCTAAATCCATTATTTCAATTTTAGATTTCTTTTCTCCACCGATTCCATCAAGAATTCCTTGAATTGCAATCATTGCACCACCAATTAATTGCTCTTCTTGAATAAGCAGAGGAATATAATTAACAGAAACACAAGTTAAACCAGTTTCTTTGACATAAAGAACACAAATAATATCATCAACCCAATTTCTGTTTTGCGCAAATTTACGTGCACCAACAATAACAAATAATGCTATAAAGATAAGAACAAAAATTATTAATGCAAAATAAATTGCATAAACACCTTGTAAGAACCAAGGAATAGCTCTTTCATAACTAACATCCAAATTAATTGATACTTCTTGTGAATTACCAGCATAATCAAACGCTTGAATGATTATTTGATAGACTCCCTTTTCTAAACCAGTAAAATTAAGTGTAATTTCGTATTTAATTGTCTCTGATCTATAGGTTGGTGTTCTAATCATAAAGTAAGTTTGATAGTAATCATCTCCAGTTATTATTACAATAACTGATTCAATTATTTGATTGTCACTTACCGTAATGCTAATTGAATGATTATTTTGATTAATATCATCTTTAATTTCAATTTCAACTATATTATTTGAGATAATTCTATTATCAAAATACATAGTTGGTTGTATAACTGGTGCTTCATTATCTACAATTACAAAAAATATCATATGGTTTTCACGATTAAGTGCATCAATAATTATTATGTCAAGTGTATGTTCTCCTTCTAGATCTGGATCTGTATAATCATTAACAGTGATATTGATTAGGTATGAACAAGCTTCTGTAATATATTCCGGACAAGAAATAACTGTATAAATATCTGAATTATCTAATAAAATTTGAAATTTCTGAATCCCATCTTTCGGATCAATTATATTAAAATTAAGTTGGAATTCACCTGTTTGTGTGTAATATGTCGAAGATAAATTAGTTCCAACGATTGGTAATTGAATTTTTACAATTAATGTAATGGTTATAGTATCAATATTGCCTGCTTTATCCTTTGCATAGAGAGAAATAGAGTAATTTGCATCACCTAAATTGAATGTTAAATAATAATAATTTCTTAAGCAATAACAAATAACTAGTGATTGTTCATTAAGCCTTAGTTCGAAATATTCTAATCCAGCACCCTGATCATAACCAGTCCATTGAATATATTGATTACTGTAATAAATTTCGGAGTTATTCAATGGTGTTATGATAGAAATATAAGGATTTTCTTGGTCAACCATAATCCATTTTGTAATAGAATAATTGATATTATCAGTAAAATAAGCAATTGTTATGTTTATTTCAGGATATATGTTTGAAGGAATGAAACTTAAATCAATTAAGAATGAACTAACACCTGTATCTGTTGTTGATAAAACATTTGTTTCATTTACAAATAAATCGATTGAAGTAATATTCTCTATATTTAGATAAACCCAAGAAATTTCAATTTCATTTTCATTAATATAAGTAAGATTACTTATTGGATATGTCATTTCTAAAATTGCAAATATTGGATTTTGATTTACAACAATTGAATCTTCAGAAATTTGATTTAATAAATCAATAGCTTTAACTGTTATAGTTGAACTTTTATCTAAAGGAATTGGTAATAGAAAAGTTGTAGTAGCAGTATTTGTTATAGTTTGTTCAACTACTCCATCAATTAAAATTTGACATTCAACAATACCTGTACCATTATCTTGTGCAAACCAACTTAAAGGAATAAAATCTAAACTAGTGTTATAATTGTCTAAAGGAGTTAAGATTTCAACATATGGTCCCTCTTGATCAAGAGTTAAGAAAACTATGTCATATTTACTATTACCTGCTCGATCATAGGTTATTACTTGTATATCTTTTAATCCATCATTTCCTAAATTAATAATAGATGAGGTAGATGTTCCACTATATTTAGATTCTTGATTAACAAAAACTTCTGAATATTGAATCCCAGATCCTTGATAATTATCACTCACAGACCATACAAGATTAATTGTTGAAGATTGGATGATTGAACCTGAAGTATGTGATAATATATTGACATATGGAGAAATAGAGTCCTTTGTTATACTTACAGTGTCAGATTTATTATTACCCAATATATCAAAAGCAAATACTTCAAACAAATAATAACGATCAACATTCAAAGATATTATTTGATGGTAATATGTTGTTGTTGTTACAAAATCTCCATTCATATAAATATCAAAATGAGAAAGTTCGCTATATAAATCAGAAGTTGTCCATCTTAAATCAATTTCAGAAGAACTTACATAGGAACCAAATATCGGATTAGTGATATCGATATAAGGAGGTGTATAATCTCTTGTAATGAAGATTGAACTTTTTCCTTCAAATCCTAAATCATCAATTCCTTTTATTGTAATGTTATATAATCCTTGAGTTGGTAGATTAATGTTGTAATAATCAAGTGTATAACTTGTTATTATTAACTGATCGTTACGATATATTTCATAATAAATAAAATTATCATTAGGATCAAAATTATAGTATTCAAGTAATACATAATCATTTTTTGTGAAGTAATTATTGGATGGAAAAGTAATGAAAATTTCAGGTGCAAAAGCATCATAAATTACTTCAATACTTGTTGATATGTTTTTGCCATTAACATCATATGCTGTTATTTCAATCAAATTAGTTGGATTGGTGATAGGAACTCTAATACTTGTTTGACTTCCAGGTAATCTATTAATAAATATCCCTTCAATATTAACATCAAAATGATGAATTACATGATCATCCTCTGCTACCCATGTAACAAGAATTGTTGGTTGATTAGTTGTGTATCCATCGGATGGAGAACTAATCTCAATTGTTGGTGCATCAGATTTTCCTATAATAAAGATTTGACCAAAATTATCTGAGAAAATAATTTCAGTTTCACTATCATCATCGATATCAAAAGAAATAAAACCTTTTCGTTTCCCAGGAGAAGAACCTAAATCATTAGACCACTCAATAGAATAAGTTAATACATCTCCACCACTATCTGTGACGTTCATTACAGTAATTGTACCATTATTGAAACCAAATACTAACTCATTAAATCCATCATTATCAAAATCATCAACAAAAGCTCCTCCACCCATTGAAGGATTTGTACCATCATTAATTAGAAATTCTAAGGGGGGAGAACCACCATCAAAAGTATTAGCACCAAATATACGTAAATAATTTTTACTGGCAAGAATTGTTTCAACAATTCCATCATTGTCTACATCCTCGACTATAATTGTATGACCAAAGAAATCCTCTGTTAATTCAGAACCATAAAATGGTATGTCGTCTTCATCATTTCGACTTATTTTTGATGATAGCCTTTCAAACACATTTAACCTTGTAGGTGACAAATCATCATCATTTGAAGTTTGTAAGAAGGCTAATATTTCTTGTTTTCCATCTGAATCCATATCAGCTACTTCTACTGCATGAATTCTATTGGCATAAGTTAATACATCAATAGTAGGTAAATATGGCGATCGCCTATCATTTTTGAATTTATCTTCATCACTATTATAATCCAATATAAGTAGATATCCCGATTGATCGCCTGCTACTAAATTCATATCACCTTGATTATCTGCATCTCCAATTGCTATATAACCCATCAATCCTCTGCTATGAGTGAAAACAGTTTCTACCGTATCAAAATCATTTATTGATGGATTCCATTCTGAAATCCTAATTATACGACTGTCTTCTCCTACACCATAAATTTCATCTTTACTATCTCCATCGAAATCATATGCGACTAATCCTTTTATTGGAAATAGTTTTGTATAATGCACACTTGTCCAAGAACTCCATATTCTAATTAATTCGTTATCAATAAAGTCATAAATAGCTAAAAGATTTGTATCACCAGAAACAGAGCGGTTCGAAGCAACAATTAATTCCAAATCTGCATTACCATCAATATCTCCGCTTGTTATAAATAGACCATTATTAGGCCCGATTGCACTCTGTTTTATGTTAAAATTTGTTTCTATCGAGAATTTTGTATATTCCAATTGCTCACATAAAAATAAATCACCCCAAAATTTGGCATCTTCTCGTATTTCTTCTGGTGTTTCACTTACATATGGCCATGTTAATTCTTCATCAAAATTATTATAGTCTTCATATACTTCAAATCCAACACCTATCATTTGTCCAGGATTTTTACTTATAACTGATAGGGGGATTCGTATTTCATATTGTCTATGATTTGATAATTCGAAAAAAGATTGACCGAAGTCACTAATGACTAAAATACTATTTGATAATGCTATTCCTGGTGATCCTGTTTCTTCTATTTTCCATTTCTCACTTTTTTCATCGAAAATATAAAAGTAAACATTTCCTTCTATTCCATCTACAGAATATCTAACTCTTGTATCTAAATAATCTAAAATGCCATTATGATTTACATCAAAACAAACCGAAGCACCCCATTCACTTTCTGGCATCTCTGTTTGATAACTTGTTATATCCAAACCTATGAAGAGATTAGTGTTATCATTTTTAATTAAAATTTTAGAGTCAATTAAATTATTTTTATTAAATAAATTATAGATAGCTGCTCCAGACCATTCAGTTGCTAAGCTGCTTGAATTAAAATTCACAAGTCCATCTAACGTTGGATTAGTATTATTCCATAGTGAATACATTTCTATTGGATGGGATTTTTGATTATGAGCTCCAATATAACTATAATTATTATTTGTTAAAAAAATAAAAGCAAAAAAGGATAACATAATTATTATTAGAAATAAATTTGTTATGCCCCTGTCTTTTACCTTTACTTTTACCATTAAAACACCCCTTATTTTTCTTAAATGAATAAATATCATTTATATTTGACTAATTAGGAAATTTCTATATAAAGAAAGTTTAATTTTTTATAATAATTTGCTTCTTTAGAATTTAAAACAAAATTAAATTAAATGTATCATTTGCCCTATGAAAAAGAATATTATTACATTTAACTAATGTAAAAATACAATCCTTAATATTATTCTTGGAGCAAATTAAATGTCAAAAGAACTTCGCTTGTTGAAAAAAAATGTAGAGTAATATACAAAAGATGATCTCTACGAATTAATTAGAGAAGTCCGTAAATTAACTAATGTAAAAACCAATAAAAAACAAGCTCTAGAATTTACTGTAGCACTTCAATTAGTTCTTAACCATTTCAGTAAATTGAATGATTTTAATTCTGAAAGAATTATCCTAAATCAGCTATTTGAAATTGTTTGGTGGGCTCGAGAAGAACCTAAAACTATTTATATTTTAGCTCAATGCATTTCAAAAATCTTATTTGATAGTCAATCTAATCAAGGTGATAATCGAATAGATTTATTTTCAGATTTGATAAATATTTTAGCAAGATTTCCAAAAAATAAAATAATATATGATACTATTTCGACTGCTGTAATTGAATTAATTAAATGGGCAACTGATAAGGAGATTTTACTCATACTTAAAATTACTCAAGAGAAATCTGTCAATTATCCTTTAGTAGAAGCTATTCAATATTTGACCATTTTTCTGCTATTTCTTGGAACCAAATTTGTGATGCATTTTCAATTGCTTTGTGTAATTGAACTTGGTTGTTTTCTCGACCACTCTTTATCGCATTATTAGTTTCACGTGAAAAAGTCATCATATTTTGAATAAATAATTGTAATTCTACATTAGTTCGCTCAATACGCAATAAGAATTCTAAACCTGTTAAGATTTCTTGACTCATTTTTTCTGCTTCATCAAATTTCAATTCAACAATTAAGAGAATGATTTTTGGTGCTTTTTCAATGATTTTAACTAATTGATTTCTTCCCTCTCTTGAAATCTGCTCTAATAACTCATCAATAGGTGTTTTTTCTATCAATAATGTTTTTTTATCATCCTCAATATCTATTTGATATTCTAAAGTATCTTTTCTTGCATTTTTATACTCTTGTAATTGTTGAGTAATTCCATTTTGAATCACTCCACTAATTCCTATATGCAATGTTCCAAAATATTTCTCTACCAATTGTATTGATTTATCGAAAGTAGTTGAATCCACAAAATAAAGTAATTTTAAAGCATCCTTGTATTTCTTTTCAAATTCATTGGTAAATTGCAAAATCTTACTTTTATGTACTGGTTTTATTGATTTAACAATAAGAGCGCCTAGACCAAATTCTCCTTTAGAAATTAGCAATGATTGAGCACCTAAATTCATAATTTCAACTTTTGATTTCCTTTCTTTATTTATTTCTTCAATAATTCCCTGTATAACTATCATTGCACCTCCAATTAATTGTTCTTCTTGAATAAGTTGTGGTATATAATTAGCAGAAACACAAGTTAAACCAGTTTCTTTGATATAAAGAACACTAATTACATCATCAATCCAATTTCTATTTTGCATAGATTTACGCACAACAACAGCAATAAATGACACTATTAAAATAAAAGCTAAAATTATTAATGCAAAATAAATTGCATAAACACCTTGTAAGAACCAAGGAATCGTTCTTTCATAACTAACATCCAAATTAATTGATACTTCTTGTGAATTACCAGCATAATCAAATGCTTGAATGGTTATTTGATAGGTTCCCTTTTCTAAACCAGTTAAATTAAATGTAATCTCATAAGTAACTATCTCAGATCTTGACGTATGTGTTCTAATCATAAAGTATGTTTGATAGTATCCATTTCCTGTTATAATAACAATAACAGATTCAATTAACTGATTATCACTAACCGTAATACTAATTGAATGATTATTTTGGCTATTATCAACTTTAATTTCAACATCAACACTATTATTTGAGATAATTCTATCATCAAAATACATTGTTGGTTGTATAATTGGTGCTAAACTATCGACTATAATAGAAAATACAGTATGACTTTCACGGTTTAAGGCATCAATGATAATAATTTCAAGTGTATGTTGTCCTTCAAGATCTGTATCTGTATAATCATCAGTAGTGATATTAAATAGATATGAAACAGCTTCTATAATAAATTCTGGATAAGATATTACTGTGTGAATATTTGAACTATCTAATAAAATTTGAAATTTCTGAATCCCTTCCTTTGGATCAATTATATTCAAATTAAATTGGAATTCACCAGTTGATGTATAATAAATAGAAGATAAATTCGTTCCAATAATTGGTAATTGAATTTTAACAATTAAAGTAATAGTTAAACTAGCAATATTTCCTGCTTTATCCATCGCATATAAAGAAACAGAATAATTTGCATCACCTAAATTGAATATTAAATAATAATAATTTCTTAAATAAGTGCAAATAATTAATGATTGTTCATCAAGTTTTAGTTCGAAATACTCTAATCCTACACCTTGATCATAACCAGTCCATTGAATATATTGATTTTTATAATAAATTATGGAATTATTTGATGGTGTTATGATGGAAATAATTGGGCTTTCTTGGTCAACTATTATCCATTTTGTAACAGAATAATTTATAGAGTTAGTAAAATAAGCAATTGTTATATTTATTTCAGGATAGATATTTGAAGGAATGAAACTTAAATCAACTAAAAATGAACTAACACCAGTATCAGTTGTTGATAAAACGTTTGTTCCATTCACAAATAAATCGATTGAAATAATATTCTCTATATTTTGATATGCCCAAGTAATTTCAATTTCATTTTCACTAATATAAGTAAGATTACCAATTGGATTTGTCATTTCTAAAATCGTATAAATTGAATTTTGATTTACAACAATTGAATCTTCAGTTGTTTGATTTAACAAATCAATAGCTCTAACTGTTATTATTGAACTTTTATCTAATGGAATTGTTAACAGAAAAGTAGTGGTAGTAATAGTATGCTCAATAATTCCATCAATCAGAATTTTGTATTCCTTAATACCAGTTCCATTATCTTGTGCATACCAACTCAAAGGAATAAAACTCAAACTTGTATTGTAATTATCAAAAGGTGTTAAAATCTCAACAAAAGGACCGCTTTGATCAAGAGTTAAGAAAATTACATCAAATTTACTATTACCTGCTCTATCATAAGTTACTACTTGAATATCTTTTAATCCATCATTCCCTAAATCGATAATAGATGATGTTAATGTTCCACTATATTTTGATTCTTGATTAACAAAAACTTCTGAAAATTGAATCCCAGATCCTTGATAATTGTCACTCACAGACCATACAAGATTAATTGTTGAAGATTGGATGATTGAACCTGAAGTATGTGATAATATATTGACATATGGAGAAATAGAGTCCTTTGTTATACTTAC
>JAEOUJ010000275.1 GCA_016839405.1 Candidatus Gerdarchaeota archaeon
TTAAAAGCATTAAACATTTCTGCAGCTTTTTTTGCCATTGTTGGTTCATAGGTAGTAATTCTACCCCAATCGTTACTCATTACATAATCATCTCCTGATTATATTGTTATGTATGGTATAATCACCATTATATAATTAATCAAATACAAATCTAAGTGATTTTTACTTGATAATTACTAGTTTGGTCATGCTATATATGAAATATGAGTAGAAGTGACCACTTTCATATTTATTTTTTTTTAAAAAAAAGAGATAAATCAATGATATTATTTCAAGAACCTAGTTTTTATGAAATAGAAAATAAATATCTATTTAGGATAGCTTCAATTTTATATGAGTTTTAAGGTTGTATAAGGTCATTTACACAAGTTTTTTTAATGAATCAAAAAAAACACACAAAGATTTTCTGGGATATAAAACAATTCAAAAGTTAATTTCATTATCAAGTATCATTTATTTTTTCAAAGGATTTCTAGAGCATATATATGCAGAATAATTTTGAGGTTTTATAAAACCAAGTTTTAATCCCAATCTAACCATTATTTCATTATCAGCATCCCAATGAGGTATTATTCCTTTATTTAGACTCTCTTTAATCAAAGTAGCACAAACTTTAGTAGCAAATCCTTTTCTTCGATATTTTGGATCTGGATCAGTAGCAACTTGAATTTCAAATTCATTATCGATTATTGGCATTGCAGAAGCAGCAAAGCTAATTACAAAATCTGATTCTTTTATGCAATAGCCTAATCCCTTTCGTACAAATTCAAAAGGTGTTCTATAGAAAGGCATTACTGCAGGTGCTAGCTTTGTATTAAATGAGGTTAATGTTCTTAAATTTATTTTATGTAATGTATACCCATCCGGAAGATCTTTTTTTAATAAATCATCCATTTTTTCAATTGATAGCTTTTCTGAAGAGAAACTGGTTCTTGCGTAAGTTGTTAAAATTAATTTATCTTCAACATAATTTATCCATTCTTCATCAGGAAAGATTAGTAATTTATTTTCTGGTATTAATTTTAGAAGTTTAGGTGCTAATGGATGATTATGTTTACCACCAATAAATGTTAATACTTTATAATCAAGTAATACTAATTCAGGTTTTTTGACCTTATCCACATAGGCTGTTCCTGATTTCGATTTCAAAATATTTTTTACCATAATTTGTAAATATTTGTAATCTACAAATACATCTATTAAATCGGGAAGTTTAAATTGTGGACATTTCCTTAGCATTTTAAGCTTTCACCAATATCAAATTTCCTTGAATATAACAAGTATATAACTAATTTGTATATTTCTAAAGGTAAAATTCATTTCCAGCTTTTTTGTTCTTTTTCACGAGATTTTATTTTATTATCTGGAAATGCTACTAATGAAACAGTCTCTCCATATTTTGTTGTTGATTTTCTTTCTCTAAATTTAACTAAAATAGGTATTCTTAAAGCAGCTCCTGTAAGAACACCTGTTCCTCTTTCTAAATATGGCAATAATCCTATGTAACGTTCTGCAAATCCTGCAAGAATGTCTTTAGCTACTAAAAGGTCTGATTGTTCTGTTATTCTGAGAATTAGTTTTGAATTACATTGTGATAATATATCACGATCCAAACCACTTGGTCTTTGACTTACTATTCCTAATCCAGCGCCCATTTTCCTACCCTCTCGAGCAAACCACTCGATTGCTTTTTTTGTAGGAGATTCACCAATTGGGATGAATCTATGTGCTTCCTCTATGAGCATGAATATTCTATCAATATCTTTTATTTCCATTGTTCTTCTTAATCTATTCAAATAGCTAGAAACAAATATTCGACGAGCACGTTCATCTAACATTGGTTGACTTACATCTAGTATAGTTATTTGTTCAGGAGCAAAATGATTTTTTACAGTTGATAATTCACTAAGATTATGTGATTTAGCTGTAGTTTCAATACGTTGATGGTTGTCATCATATTCTTGAATAATTTGACCTGATGTATGACAAATAGCACCATTTAATTCTGTAAAGAAACCCATTTTTCTAAATACATCCAATTTTCTAATAATTGGTCTTCTACTAGCTCCATCAATAATTTCATTTTCAATTCCAAAACCAAGAAAACTATCTATATCATAACAAACTGCTCTGCCAAATGAATCTCTAATCGCATACCATGCATTTTCCAATTTTTCTTTTTGTGCATAAGTTAGATCATACATAAAACTAAACATTTCTGATGTTGATATTTCAGAGAAAAGCATTGTTACTGGTTCTATATCAAAACCCACTGATAATTTCTTAGCAATTTTATTCATTAACTCAAAATATCTTGGAGGGTATTTATTGGGAAAGAGAACTTTAACAATATATTTTGGTAAGGATGCTTCACCTTTAGGTCCTGATGTGTGAGATAATCCCCAATATTCTCCATGTGGATCTACAATTAATGTTGGTAAACCAAATTCTGAAAATTCCTCAATAATTACTCCTGCAGCATATGATTTTCCACTTCCTCGAGAACCAAAAATAGCCAAACCATCAGAACCAAGAATATTAGGATTTAATTTAACTATTATTTCACCTGAATGTTCTGCAAATGAACCAACATTCATTATTCCTCTTTCCGTTCCAAATACTGCTAATTCTAATAACTCATTTCTACATTCAAAAACCATTGATCCAGGTGAAATCCAAGCATTAGGTGTTGTTAATTCTTTTTCATACGAAATACTTGATACTAATACAACTTCTATAATATGAAATTCAGTGAATTCTAACATTGAACGTGATTCAAGTGATCGGCGTAATCTATCCATCCAAAATTTTGCATACCTTTCATCACTAAGTTGAGGATTCTCTGCTCTTATATTGCTAACTCGTCCAATTAACGTATTACCATTTGCTAGTGGAATACTAACAAAATTACCTTCTACTATATCCTCATGTTCTACATTTTCATCTAATCGAACTATGAGTGTATCTTGATCATGAGAAATTCCTAATACAAATCCGATTTTTTTAGGTAAATTGGACATAAGCTAACCTTCTATCATAAGAGAATCATCTATTCCTAATTTATCTTTTTCGAGAATCATAAATAAACCCGTCTAAAAAGAATAAAAATTGATATATACACAAAAAAAATTACTACAAATAAAAGAGTGAATATATCATCCATTTAATTGTTTTCAATAAACCATCTAATGATTCTCTAAACCCTATATTGGAATTACAACTACTAGAAAGACTTTCATTACAGCTATCTGCACATGATTGTCCACAAGCTGTTGCACAAGCATCTGTTAAGCTAATGAGCCCTTTAATCATTAATATAACTACAACAATTATAGTAAGAATTATCAAAATAGGTAATAAAATAGCAAAAATAATTATTAGTATTCGATTGCGCTTCTTTTTCCTAGCTTTATCAGGATCAATTTCTTTCAAACTAACTCCATCAGACATTTAAGATTAATCCTCATATAATTTATATTCAATTAGAGTATGTTATCTAAATATAAATTTTATAGTTCAAGTAAATTATCTATTTAAAAAAATAAAAAAATTGGGATTTAAGAAAAAAGCCCAATTATAAAATATATAACCCATTCTAATAAATTCTTAAGATTGTTTGCTTTTTCAGTAGAATTAACTTTACTTGATATATTACAAGAACATCCACTACAAGCATTTTCACATGAACTTTCACAACATCCAGAACATGCGTTATTACATGATTCATTGCATGAATTACTACAGTTTTCACAACAACTATCTGCACAAGCTTGAGCACAAGTATCAGCAAAATTTTGACAACAATTAACTGCACATTGTTCAAAAGCACCAATAATAGCCATTACTATAAAAACAAATACTCCAATAACAATTAGAATAGGTAAAGCAATACCTAAAGTTCCAATAAGCCACCAATTACGTCTTCTTTTTTTTCTTCGTAATTCTTCATCAATAACATCAGGTTCAATTGACTCTTGAGTTTCTACAGGTTCATATTCTTGTTTTGGATAAGTAGCTTCTTCTTCATCAGAACCAAAACTAAAACCTTCTTCTGTAGCTTTATCAGATGATTCTGCAATGTCCTCTGGAAAATCATCTGATATGAATTCTTCTTCATCAATTTCTTCTGATTCTTCGCCTGTATGCCAAGTTCCTTTCTCAGACATTATTAGCCCTCTATTCCTGTGAAGGAACAATTAATCTATATTGTTAATATCTGATTGAATTATAATTTTTTTGCAGTGTAATTATTATGAGAAATTACTAATTTTTTACAGGTTTTTTTATTCGATCCTTTGCTTTCTGTAATTCTTCCTCTACTATAGCATAAATTTTTCTTACTTTTATATTGGTATTCCTATCTGGATTACATGATGGTTCTTGAATTCTTAATGGACAATTAGCACATTTACTTCGATTGGCATTTGGACCTCGGCTAATTCCATACATTTGATTCCCAAGGAGTAATAAAACAGCTAATATTAATGCAATCCACCACCATCTTGGAATAAAGAGAGTTTGAATCATTAAAGCACAATAAGCACCTATCCCAAAACCAGCAGTGAAACGAGAAAATGCTTTAATCCATTTATTTTTTAATTTTAATAATCGATGAAATATAGCTAATCCAAACCCTGCAAATGGTAGAATTGAAATTACCCAGACATTGAATCGGAAAACTGAGGGTACCGTTAAAAATAAAATTAAATAGAGTAATAGTGCAGAATAAATCATTGAGCATCCAATACAAAAATGTAATGAACCGATTCTAAAGGAATGATTATTATATCTACTGCAAGTTGGATGATGGGCAAGGAATTTCCATGAACGTATTTTGAATATTTCCCATTGTGCATGAAAAGGGGTTTTTTTCTTAAGTGAAATTTCTTCAGATAAATAGGGAGTAA
>JAEOUJ010000276.1 GCA_016839405.1 Candidatus Gerdarchaeota archaeon
CCAGTTCCTTTGCCAGGATCTGATATAACTTTCGTAGGTTGTATATTTTGTTGACTTATTTTCTCTATTATAGAAGGTGTTCCAAATAAAATTGACTCATGATGCGGAATAAATAATAAAGGCATCATTAGCATTGGGGTTCCTTCAAAAGGATCTATTGGTATTAATGGAGTGTATTTTTTACCCGATTTTATTGGAATATATAAATCAAGAGTTTTAAAAATAGGTGATAACCTTGTTCCACTAGGTTCTGTTCCAATACCTAATTCAATTTCTTTTTGAGTAATTTCTCGAGCTAACATAATAAGCCGTTTCATTTTTTAACACTATGAGATTTAAATAATAATCTTATTTTAAAATTGTCCTTAAATATTTAGTTAATTAAAGAAAAAAAGAGGAGGTATTAAACATAGTTATATTTAGTGGTCATCAAGCATCTTTCACATATAAGTTCGATTTGGAGAACACCAAAAATATCATTTCTTTTACCTATGACTCCACAACGTGTGCAAGTAGCATAATTGTCATTAAATGAAATTGGATTATTGCAAACTTTACATCTAACTATTGGTTTTAAACATGCTGAACATATATCAGCAATATAATCTATTTCTCCTGCACAATAAAAGCAATTGTAATTAAACTGAACTAATTCACTATGGGATTTAATAACTACATTATCAATATCTAATTCTGACTTATTATTTATTGAATGAAAGATTTCATTAATTAACATTTGAATTTGTTCTACTGATTCTCCTGTTAATAATGATAATTCATCAACATCTATTTGGCAATTATCAGGAACGAGACATAGGAGATCATAAAGACGTTTTTCTGCAGTTTCATATTTGAATAATACTTGAGTTCGCATACGTAATGATGATACTAATTTATTATCTACAGAAGCAAACATGCCTATTAATAATGCAACAAATGGAATTCCGGGAATTATAATATATCCTGTGATATTATACCAATTGTCAGCAATGTTAGGATTGCGGTTGTTGTCTATTTCCCATTGATCAGATTTAGAATCTCCATCTGTGTCATATGAAAGTGGATTTGTTTTATAAACATATACCTCCATCCCATCACTAATGCCATCTAAATCTGTATCTTCTTTGTTTACATTTGTATTGTAAATGTATTTTTCTTCATAGTCATCCAACATGTCGTAATCAGTATCAACAATTAAAGCATTGCTTTTAAATACACAAATTTCAATACCATCATCAATTTTATCACCATCTGTATCACTTTTCAATGGATTAGTTTTATATTTGAATATTTCAACCGAATCACAAAGGTAATCTAAATCAGAATCTGCTCTGCTTGGAGTAGTTAAATAAATAAAAACTTCATCTCCATCCAATAAACCATCGAAATCACTATCATTAAGAAAAGGATCAGTATTATAAACTCGTTCAAGCTCATTTGATAATCCATCATTATCAAAATCATCTAAATCATTATTATCAGAACCAGTTGCTTTTATTGGTTCAAATATTTGTATATTCTCTAAATTATAATTAAGTGATTTATTTTGAAAAATTAATTGTTGATTTTTTGTAGTTGTTTTATCCGCTGCTCCATAAACTATGCTAAAACATATTATTAACAAAAAAACCACTAGAAATTTATTTACTCTAAAGGTCTTCCATTTACCTTTATTATGGCTGAAGAGGTTCATTTTGCCATCCCAATCTTGATTATTTTACAATTAGCAGCATGTTCAAGACAAATGATATCTTTTCCTTGTTATACCACTTATATAACAAATCAAAAGGTTTCTATAAATGTTATTGTTACTTGATTTTATCGTTTTTAAATGATTTTTTAATAGAAATTATGAACTGAATTGTATATGAATTAGTTATCCAAAGATTTTAAAACTAATTTTACTCGTTGCGAATTGATAAGCAAATAATAATTAAATACTTGATAATTGGTGAACTCTAATTGGATAAGTACTCTCAAGAATTGATGACAGCATTAACTTCTGATAATTATCAAAACGCTGTAAAAAAATATCTTTTTACTTTCGATCTTGAAAATTGGAAAATTTTCACTGATAATTACTTTAAATTGACTCCTTATGAAGCTGAAAAAATTCTGGAGGTTTTTGAAAATAATCTCGATTTTCATATGATTATTGATATTATATCAATTGCTCATATTATTGGTCAATCTATAGCATTATCCTCATCATTAATTCGCCGATTTACAAAAATAAATGTAGTTCGATATGAAAAATACATAACTGCAAATATTGATAGATTACTAAAATCATCTATAGCTGAAGAACGTAGGATTGGTTTATTATTAGCAGGTTATTTTGATCGAGATGATTTTTTTGATGAGATTGAAAGATTAACAAATTATGATATTCTATTTGAAGACGCCTATTATGCCCTAGGTTTGATGACAGCTCCAAAAATTATTGAATTGCTAGGGACAAAATTCATGTTATTGAATAAAAATCACATACAAAGAAAAGCCATAGCAAAAATTTTAGCTAATAAAGGTAATCCATTGGCAGCTTTATGGTTGTATCGGAGTAAAGAATTTGATTTTACTACACCTTATACTAAAGGTATTTACATTGCTAGAGAACTTGCTTGGTCAGGAATTAAACCATCATTGTTATTGAAATCTGACGATGATTTCTTACAGCCAATTACTTTAAGATTTGTAGAAGTTTTAGCAGTTATATTATCTTATGATCTTGATTTGGTAACAGAAATTGAATTAGAAGAAACTGTTACAACATTACTTTCACTTTTAGAAAACGAACCAAATTTAGATTTGTCTAGAACAATTTATACATTAAAACTAACAATTGATGACATTTACAATAACATTGATCCATATAATATTCAAAAAGAAATAAGAGAGAATATTATTAATTCTTGGAAAAAATTACAGACTTTTCCATCAAACAAGACAATTAACTTCTTAAAATCATATGTGTTTGGCACTTTAGATATTAATGATGATGATTTTCTATATGCTTTAAGAATAATACGTAATTTTAATCTAAAAGAATTTGAATCTGAAATTATAGCTATAGCTAAGAATAATCAATTAACAGATGAACAAGCTTTTGAAGTTATTAGTTGTCTTGGGGCTATTGGAAATGTTAATTCAATTGATTTGATACCAGAATTACTGCAAAATAAGGTTGATTATAAAAAGAGATATTTGTTAAGTATTCAAA
>JAEOUJ010000277.1 GCA_016839405.1 Candidatus Gerdarchaeota archaeon
GAATAATGGAATGGATTTGTACAATGAGCACCAGCTCTTACCATAATACGGAAATTCTCAACATCATTATCTAAATAATTAGCTATATCATTTGCAGTATCTATATTATCTAATTTGAATGCTACTAATCCTCTACGTTGAATTCCATTTTTTGGTCCAATGACATCTATACCAGATATGGAGCTTATTGCTTGATATAATTTTTCTGTGAGATATTTCTCTCTTTTTTCAATATTTTCCATTCCAATGTTATTTAAATAATCAACTGCTGCACCAGCACCAATTTCTCCAGCATAATTTTGTAAACCAGCTTCAAATTTATGAGGAGGTTCAAGATAAATTGGTTTTATATCACCTTTTTCATATTTAACATCTTTAATTGTATCTCCACCAACAAGGAATGAATCCATTTCTTTTAGGAGCTGTTCCTTACCATAAAGAAAACCAACACCTGTTGGTCCAAGTGCTTTATGCATACTTACTGTTGAAAAATCAACATCAGATTTTTGAACATCCATTCTATGGTGAGGGAAATATTGGGCATCATCGGATACTACATAAGCATCATAATCATGAGCAATTTTAATTATTTCTTCTAATGGTGCTGTTGTTCCACTTACATTTGATGTATGAACAATTGAAATTAATTTAGTTTTTTTGTTAATTGTCTTCTCAAAATCTTCAATATCAAAAAAGCCTTCTTCACTGGCATCAATTATTTTCATTTTCAAACCTTTTTGCTTTACGACTTTATGAAAAGGTAAAACACCACTATGATGTTCAAGATTTGTTGTGACAATTTCCTGCCCTTTTTTAAAATGAAGAGAATTTGCTACTAAATTCATTGCTTCTGTAGTATTTCTTAACCATATTATCTCATTTGTAGATCTAGCATTTATGTGATTGGCAACTTTTGCTCGAGCTTCATCGCGAAGTTCTGTTGTTTCTCGAGCTAATGAATGAATAGATCGACCACCACAAGCACCTAAATTACGATAATAGTAACAACAAGCATCAATAACTTGTTTAGGTTTTAATGCCATACAAGCACTATCCATATAAATTATTGATTTACCTTCAATTTTTCGTTCTAATGTAGGAAAATCCTCTCTAATTTTTAACCAATCAATCATTTATGTCACCAATGAATGAACAATTTTGATAATAATTTGAAAGATTTTTAAGGTTATGAAAAACTTTTCTATTCTTTAAATTATTTATACAGTACATAATGAATAATTTATAAGAAGTCAAAAAATGAGGTGATTTTTTTGATTAAAGGAATTGCTAGATGCAGTCTTTGCGGTAAATTAACAGCAAGAGATGAGCTACTCTCCTATAATTTCCCTAATGGAACTAGACTTGTCTGTAAGAAATGTTATCAATCTTTACCACCTGATCCAACAAAGATAATTGAAAGACCAAATGGTAAAAAAAGACGACCTGAAAATGATTTTTTTCCACCGATTGAATAGGTAATTTAATTACTCTTTTAATAGTGGTGTTACTGTTTGATGAATGGCTGCTAATTTTGAGTTATTTGGATATTGTATAGTTAAACCCTTTAATTCCATAACTAATGATTGCCAATATGAGGATTTTTCTTTGGTTGATTCTTCAAAGATTATGCTAGTTAATGCTCTTGCTAATTCAATTTGTAAATTCTCATTCTCAAGATTTTGATTTAGCTGTTCACGTAAACTATCAAGCATATCTTCAACTAATTCAAATTTCATTTTTTGATAAGCAAGAATAACTATTCTACGAGTAGAGCGAGCGACCATTTCATGAAGTTCAATATATTCATTAAAGTTCGTTTTAATAGTTTTTACCTCGTTGAAGAGACTAATACATCTTGTTAAATCATTGATATTAACATACCAACGAATTGCATGAGTGAATCCTTTAGCAAGTTGTAATTGTACAACATATAGTGATGGATATAGTATTGAAAGCTCCCGTAATTCATCCAGATAAAGATTCATTTCTCCTATTTGTGAATTTTTACCAAAACTGCTTATTATATTTACCAATGCTTTTGCAAAAATCACTTCTAAATCCAAATTATGAGGATCATTTGTTATCCATTCCTTAATAATCGCATATATATCAAGCACTTTTTCTAATTCATTTATATCTCCATAGACTTTAATAACATCAATGTATGCTTTACCTAGACGTAATGTAATTTCAAAGTTATCAGAAGTAGTTTCAAGATCTGTTAGAATATCTAATAATTTTTCCATTTCATCTATTTTACCATGCAAGCCAAATGCTCTTATACAATTCACAAGTGATTTGGAGTAATTAACATATATTATCTCATCATTGTATATAGAAGTGATTCTTTCTGCTTCTTCTAGAAAGTGGTATAACTCATTATAGTTTTCAGTAAATTCACCTATTAAATAAATCATATTTACAATAGCTTTGGAATAAAATTGCGCAATTTCAATAATTGATGGATAATTTTCTGTTAGTTTAGATAATTCTGAAATTATTTGCCGCATTAATTTTTCCTTATTAACAAGAGAGAGCTCTTTTGTTAAATTAAATAAACCTCTTGCTAGTAAGATTTTCAACTGATTATCCTCTGGAAATCTTTTTAGTATCTTATTAGTTTTAGAAAGAAGTGATGTAATTATTCCTGTTTCCCAAAAAGCCCCTGCCCAGATAGCTGCTTTAAAGACACCGCGAAAAGCTAATGTTTGGATTTCCTTATTATCAGGATATTCGTCTGAAAGTAGTAAAAGCTGCTTTGCTAGATGTGTAGCTCCCTCTAAGAATTCCATTATACCGCAATAATCAAGTGCAATGCATAAACTATTGGCATATGTTATTTTTAATTTAATTAATTCAGAGTATTTATTCGATAAAGTACCTAATTTAACTAGAGCAACCATCATTTCTTCATAATCTTCTGCTTCACCAAACCATGTAATTGCATTAGTTAATCCTGATGAATAATGAATAAGGAATTCATTACTATGTTCATCAAATTTTGAATAAAGATTATTCATTAGATTTATTGTTCTTTTCATTGAAGTAAATTCATGCATATCTCCATATGAATTAATTTCAACTGCTAAACCTTTAATTAAAATTCCTGATAAAAACCCATCAATTTGTTCTGGTGGTAATAATCCTTTGAGAATTATATCAAATTCCTTAGTTTTTTCATAATTCCAATCATCGCCAAATCCCTTTATAGCTGTTATTGTTGCTTCTGCTGCTAAAGTTCTTAAAACAATATTTTTCTCATTTTCAATGGATTTATTTACAATATAAATTACAAACTCTTCTAGTTCATCATATAATTCAAAATGTGTGATGATTTCAAGTACCTGAATTATGGTATCGCTTATTGCTGTTAAATAATCCAATTCATCATAATACCTTTCCATAAAATTCAGAAGTGTATCCATCAAATTTGTGAGAAAATCTACATCCCAATTTTCTGTATAATGCTTGGCTGTTTCGATTATTCCCTCGATCATCAAATAAAATAATTCATTATTTGAAATATTCTTATAATAAATCTCTATTAGTTGTTGATATTTTTCATTTAGAGCTTGATCATTCTCTTCAAAATCACTTGATTTTATTTCCATTAAAATTTGATTGGCTAAAACCTCTAAAGAATTAGGTTTGTTATTTGGTGAAGTAATTCTTTTTTTATTTGTTTTCTCTTCAGATGGATCTAGATTAGATTCATCATTAAAAGGAGTCCGCTCACCAGACATTATACCTCACCAACAATTGATTAAAACATGGTAAACTTACAGCTTAAAAGGTTTTTAGGTTTATGTTTTAATAATAAAAAGAAAAAAATATTGAAGAAAAATTGTTATTTGCCTTTTGGATTATTTGCTCCTTCAGGAGTTATTCTGTAAAGGAAACAATAAACAGCTCCAACAACTAAAAGATAACCTGGAAGAGTAAAAGATCCTATTCCAAAAATAAACATGATTAGAAAAACAATAATCATATCTATTTTTGTTATGATATTCCAAAATGGTTTTATGAACAATTTTAGTCCAAAAAAGAGTGCTAGTAGTCCTATTACTATATTTATTGAAGCTCCAACATAGAGCCACGTGTCTTCATTGGTTAGTGAAAATAAACCAAAACCATCTAGAAAAGTCATGTTTTCAGTTGTAACAGCAAAAATTATTATACCAACTAGAGCATTTACAATAACTAATATTCCTCCTATAAAGAGAAAGAAAAAAGCCCATTCCTCAGTTTTATTTAATTCAAGCATTTTTTACACCAAATGGTTTTCAAAGTTAAATATTCTCTAATAAGGAGGAAATGAAAAATAATTAAAAAAGATTTTCAATCAAATTAATGCTTTATCTTACTTATTTTGTAAAAAAACGTTTCTAAAATACCTCCAGTAATTATTTTAGAGGCATTAACAAGATCAGATAGATGTACATACTCATTTGTTTGATGTAAAACCGAAGGTGAACCACCACCTAATATTATGAAAGGAATCTTTTTTGGAGGTATTAAAGCTGCAGCATCAGTTGCATATGTTAAGCCAATTGGTTTGGTTTTTTTGCCTGTAATTTCCTTACTCCAATTTAGCATTCCTCTAACAATAGGTTCATCTATATTTGTTGCTATAGCGGGAACTTTATGAGAAAGTTCAAA
>JAEOUJ010000278.1 GCA_016839405.1 Candidatus Gerdarchaeota archaeon
ATCAAAATTTCTGTAGCTTCGCGATCACCAATTTTACCAATTGCTTCTGCACAAGCAATTCTGGTTTCTACATCTGGATTTTCTTTTATTGCAGTTATTAATTCAGAAGTAGCTTTTCGATCGCCTAAATTTCCTAAAATTTTTGCAGCTCTGATCCTTGCATCTTTTCTATTAGAACCAAGTTTTTCAATCAATTCTTTAATATCTTCAGACATAATTACAGCACCATAATTATATAGGGAACTTTATATGAATTATTAGTAAATAATTTTCATTCCATACTTTGAGGGATTTCCACTACTAAATAAGCGTTATGCTTCTTCCACACTTTTTATAGCAAGTTGTTATATAAATTATAACTTTTCTTTAATAAGTTAAGCTAAATTTTAAAATTTGTGGAACAAATTCAAATAAAATAATCAATCCTATAGTAAGGGAAAGAAAAAAATGAAAATATCTATTCGAAAAGCTTTACCAAAAGATCTCAAGCAATTAGAAATAATTTCTAATAAAGCTTTTCCAAATGAGGATGTTTTTCTTATAGTAAATTCAATGATTGATGCAAAACACTTCTATATTGCTGAAGATAATGAAATGGGTAAAATAATTGGTTTTATAATATTTGGTATTTACTCAACAAAAATTGCACACATATATATTCTAGCAATAGAACCTGAATATCATAGAAAAGGTATTGGTACAATATTATTAGAGTTCGCAGAACACATCATTAATGATTGTAATATATATAAAATTAAATTAGAAGTACGAATAAAAAATATACAAGCTATTAATTTTTATAAAAAACACAGATATAAAATAATTGAACAAATTTCAAATTATTATGATGATGGATCTGATGCTTTTCTAATGATAAAAGAAAAGGATAATAATTAAATTATTACTATCCAGTTATAATTTTTCCACAAAATTCACACTTTAACTCTTCGCCAGGTAAAGGTGGTTCTGTAAGATGACCGCCACAATGTGGACAACTTGTTTTAGCCACAGCTAATTGACGGGTTCCTTCTTCGGATAATATTTTTTCGCTTTTCCAATCAAAAGTGCCATCAAATAAACCTCGCTTTTTCATGCCAACAACAATCCGTTTTATTTCTTCATGAGTCATGCTTGTTTCTAAAGCAAGTTCATCAAGAGTTATTCTGCGTTTTGATTTTATAATACCAATTATACGCTCTGCAATAGCTTTTCCTTCTTGTGTGACAAATTCTCCTGTAACCTTATCAAAATAAACAATAATCAATCCTTTATCAATAATTCGTGAAACTGATTTCTCAATTCTATCTTCAGAAGCATGAGCTTTTTCTGCTAGTGCTTGAGGTGTTAATCGATCAAATTTTTCCAAAATTTTTGACACTCTAAAATCAAAGGCATTATTTACGCCATCTACTAATGCCAAAATAATCAAAATCAAACCAGGAATAAATGCCAAAGATCCCATAACAATTCCTGATATCATACCAGGCAAACTATTAACATGGGTAACAAAGTAACCATAAATAACAACTCCTGCAACAAAAAATCCAACTATTGACAAGAGTATTCCGATTATCCATTTTAAGGTTGTTCGAGCCAAGCAATATCCTCCAACAATTAAATTTTTAGGAAATTTAATTAAACTACAATGAAATTCTTTCATATAATTTTGGGTGATATATAATGACAAAACTTGATGATTTTAAAAAGTATCGTGAAATGATGAATGAAAGAATATTGGCTAGTGACAATAAAGTAACAAGTAGATTTTTTGCTTTGGATTCACGGGCTTATGAAGAAGGAGCTTTAACTGTAAAAGAGAAAGAATTAATGGGATTGGTTGCATCAGCAGTTTTACGCTGCAATGATTGTATAACATATCATGTTATCAATTGTGTTAATGAAGGAGTAACTTCTGAAGAATTTTTTGAAGCAATGAATATTGCATTAATAGCTGGTGGTTCTATTGTTATACCTCATTACAGAAAAGCTGTAGAAATTTTCGAAGAATGTTTAAAAATGAAAGAAGAGGGAAGGGAATTTAAATTATAAAAAAAATAAGAACAACGGCTATATAAAGCCGTCATCTTTCTTTTTCTTTGGATAAAGATCTTTATATGGAGCACGCTCGCCAGCTAGGTATTTTCTATGGGGATCAAACATAAAGAACAATAAAATTACACCTATTATAAAGAACAAAAATAATTGTCCCAGTGCAAATCTATATGCATGATGTATTCCAAAAGAAGGTGCAAATAGAAATATTGTTCCAGAAAATAATAGAGGTGAGACAATAGCACTAACTCTACCAGCAATTTTTTGGAATCCTCCATATTGAGCTAGTTTTCTAGGGGGAGCTAATTCCATTATAAATTGCCTTCCAATTATCCAAATGCCACCAAAACCAACACCTATAAAGAAGGCTCCAATAAACATTGGCCATTGAGGAAGTATTGTTGCACCAAGATGCCAACCTGAGAACATTATAATAATAATTGCTATTGACCAGCTGATACCATTTATAATAAAAGTTAATTTAGGTCCAAATTTATTCATGAAAAATCCCGTTAGAATAGCAAAAATAAAACTGCCACCTATACCTGCAAAAATTACATAATTAGTAACTTCAGCAGGATAACCAACAGCTCCTTGAATCACAACAGCCATATACATAATAGCTGTATTAGCAGCATCAGTAATAAAGAACCAACTTAAGAAGAATAAGATAGAATTGCGATCTTTAACTATCTCCTTTAAGGTTACACGAAAGTCTTTAATTGATTCCTTAAAATTCTCTTTAAAACTGATATCTTGTGGATTTTCAACTTCCTTATGAAAAACATATGGTAAAGCAAGAATAAAAATAATAACAGCACCAATAACAAAAAGCCATCTTAAGTTAATGAAATCATCAAGAGTAAAAGCTGCATAATAACTAGGATCAGCTTCCCATACAGCAGTGTCAATATGTTCCCAGTCACCAATAAATCTACCAACCATCATTGATGTAACAACTGCAAAAACGGATCCAAAAAATGCTAACGAACCACCTACAGCTTGTAAAACAGAACGAGATTCTGTTTTTGCTATAAAAGGAATTTGAGCATCATAAAACATTCTACCTGCCTGATAGCAAAAATTAGCTATCATAAACATTACACAAGCCCACCAAAAATTAACCCAAGCAGTAATCACTGCTGATGTGGCAATCATTACACTGGCAACTATAATTACTGCCCCCTTTCTTTTCCCAAATCTATCTGACAGCGAACCCATAATTGGTCCAAGAATAGCAATAAGCAAATTAGATACTGCCATAAAAACTGATACTATAATAAATGATTTTTCATATGACCATCCTAATTGGTAAATCCCTAATACTAAAGCAAATGGAGTAAATGCAAGGCTAATAATTAATTGCGAGAAATAAGTATCTGCAGCATCATAAAAATACCACAGAAAAGCATTTCCCCAACCTGTTTCTTGTGCTTCTATGCTAGCAGGATCTACCAAATCTCCTGCTTTTGCAGCTGGTAAAGCTGCAAAATCTTCTTCTTCTGCCATTTAATTCACCAAACCATTTTCCGATGAGTCTTTTTACAAGAAAATTTCTAATTGTTTTTCACTTGATAACATTTAAAGTTTATTCTCAAAAATATTATTTTGCGATAGATTTTTTATAGTAGTAAAATATCTTTTTAGTTATTGATTTATTACCCAGAAGGTCCAACATTGAGTAAAACAAAAGATACAAAAAAAGTGAAATTTGCCTTAGCTACACAAAATGAAAGATTAGTTGCTTTTCTTATTGATTATTTAATTTTCATCTTAATAGGAATTGCATGTACAATTCTATGGTTAATTTTCTATCTACCGGGGACTATTCGTGGATTAACAGCAGTTTTAGTTTTCTCCTATATTTTGTTAACTTTTCTATTAATTTTCTTAATTCTTACTTGGCTTTTTATTTTTGTCTGGATACCCTACAAAAATAGCGGGCAATCTTTTGGTAGGAAACGTAAAAATATCAAAATTATGATAATTGAAAACGAAGAAACAATGTCCCTTCGTAATGTTGCTAAGGGTGACTTTCTTAGAATGTTCTATCGAGCTATAATTGTATTTTATGAATCATCATTTTTACTAGGTATTATTCCATGGTATTTGGTAAATAATGAAACTAATAAACAAATATTAGCTGACATTATTACTCATTCGATTGTAGTTCAATATGATCCAGAATTGAAGTTACCACGAAAAAAACCTAAAGAATAATTTCTCATATAATTCTTCTCCAAAAGGTTTTTTTAATAAAAGAAGCTTTTCTAGAGAATAGAACATCAATTATGAGGTGTTGAATTTTTGAGTGAAGAAAAAGTAAAAGAAAAGCCTGATGTCAAAGAACCACTTGCTACATTTAATCAAAGGTTTATGGCAGGTTTAATTGACTACTTAATAGTCTACGGCATAGTTATTATTGGTGTAATTTTAAACGTAACACTTTCGTTAGTTTTAACATGGCTTGGTTACGTACTAGGTTTTCTATTTTACGGAATAGGTCTAGCAGCTGCTTTCTTTATTTTTGTATGGTATCCATATAAAAATGATGGTCAAACTATAGGTAAAAAGAGACAGAAGATAAAAATTATGTTTATCAAAGATGCTGATAAATGGACTTTAAGACCAGTTCAAGAAGGAGATTTAGTACAATTACTAATAAGAGCAATTATTGGTGGAATTGAAGCAGCATTTATTGTTCCAGTTGTTATAGCGTGGTATTTCATTACAAATGATAAGAATAGTCAAAGATTAGCTGATCAAGTAGCAAAAACGGTTGTTATTCAAGCAGAAGCTGAAAAAGCAACTACAACAAAAACAACTAAAACTACGACTAAAACAACTCCTAAAACAACAACCAAAACTGCTTCTAAAACAACCAAAAAAGAATAAGAAGAAAATTTGATTTTTCTTCCTTTTTATTTTTTTAATTTTATTATTCCGAAATAGCAATTAATTTTTATCCTATTCCTCCTCCACCACCACCGCCACCCCCACCACTAAATCCTCCACCAAAACCACTACCACCACCACTGGATGAAGGAGGTGTAAATGATTCACTCATATTAGAGATAGCATTAGTTAATCCTTCAGCCATATTTGATATTGCTTGTGGCAAGCTTTCTGCTATGTTACTAATTCCATCAACAACTGAATCAAATCCTCTACCAAGTCTATCAAAACCACTAATTGATCTTGAACCGATACCTCTAGTTCTAGGATAATAGATATATGGATAATAATACCAATAAGGAGTAATAAAGTGAAAATCTCTTGGAGGGGGTTGTTTTCCTATATTTCGAGAAATATATTTCAAATGTCTTGGTAAATCGAATTTTGGATCAATTAATAAATAAGAGAAATGATCCATTGAGAAATTGAATTGTTCATATGGATCTGGAAATCCTAACATTTGTCCTCTTATAAGTTGTAAATAGCTTTGCCAACTTGCTTTTTGTTTTGCACCAAGTTTAGTTAACTTAGGCATAAATCTTGAAAGTAGTAAACCAATTAAACTGGCAACCACAACTCCAATTATTGCTAAAGATAAATTAGTTATATTAAATAATTCACCTAGACCATATGCTGCTAATGAACCTAAGAATCCAAAAGCTATTGCCAAACCAAAATACCTTGAACGTATTCTATCAGGATTTGATTCAAAAAACTTTGTATCTCCACCTGATAATTTTTTATAAATATCTTCTTTTGATCCCCATAATGTTTGTATATGCGATTTAATTGTTGATAAACTTGTAACTTCAATTGGTACTTCAGAGACTTTTTCACCTTCTGTTCTATACCAAATGCTCTCATAGGAATATCTATCAACAAAATCCAAAATTTCTTTATCAAATTTTGAGAGGTGGCCATAGTAGGAATTTTTCTCTGTTCTTTGGAAGTAAATTTCTTTTCCATCTTCTAATTGAACAATTTTCAAAAACCCTTGTTCTGCTAAATAAAAGAATTCAGCAACAAAATCTATCTTATCAAATTTTTCATCTAGTAAGGTACCAACTTCAGCAGGTGTAAGATTACCCGGAGGACCTATTTCTGAGATAGTAATCATTTCTTCTCCACATTGAGAGCAATATTTAATTTTTCGAATGTCCTTGTATCCGCATTGATTACATTTTTTCATAGCAACTTCATTCAATGTGGGAATAGCTTTAACTTTAGGATCTAATCCTTTTATCAGAAAAGCCAAGATAAAAAATAGAAAGATTGGTACAAAACCCATTGATACAACAAGTACCCAATTTTGATTTAAATACACCCTTATAGAAAAAGGCATAATTATACCTGATGGGGGAGTATCAGCATCAATTGTATAACTCTCGAGTGCAGCAACAGAATTTTGATGGAATGCTACAGCTGTTTTTCCATCTATTGTTACTACTGTTCCTTCATCATCGCCTGAACCAGTTCCTTGATAATAAGTTGTTGATCTTACATCACTTATATTAAATAATTGTGGAAATATAACTAATGTATCGATATCATAAATTGAATACTCAAATTCTCCTCCAATTACATTCCAATAAACTCGATCACGTTCACCTCGTAAATCCATTGCTGAAGAAACATTATAAGTTAAAATAAAGGTAAATTCTGTACCTGTTGGTACTGTTAATCTGCTCCACTCCCAATAGAATTTAATGTAACCAGATTCTTTATCCATTCTATAATAATTTATAGTAGGTGTTCCAG